>QHWF01000683.1 GCA_003222455.1 Acidobacteriota bacterium | reverse complement strand
TCTCCCGCGGCGACCAGCGGCAGGAGGATACCGGACACCGGTGTAAGCGCAGCGGCCGCGGTGCTTCCGAGAAAGAACAGCAGGTTCCAGCGGAATAGAAATGCCTCTTTGAGATAGTCCGGGATCCCCGCCGCACGAGAGGCATTCTTCGCGGAGTCGTTTCGCCCTGGCATCGTCATCTGCGCTCGCCACGGAACGCTCCGGCAATCCCCCAGCCAGGACGATCAACGCAGAACCCGCGGAACCCGCAGAGAGACGAGTCTTGTTCTGCGAGTTCTGCGGTTTCTGCGTTGAATGTCGTGCCGTGCGGCGGCATGGTCAGTCGCATGCGCTCCTCTAGTCACCCGCACGCGTGGAGGTGGCCAGCTTGTCCATCACGTCGCGAATTTCCGACACGCGATCGACGAATGTCCGTTCGCGCAGCATGTCCTTCGGCGGCAGCGTCGGCGGCGGAATGACCATCTCGCGGATGATCGTCCCCGGCGCCGGCGAGAAGATGTACACCCGATCGCCGAGATAGACGGCCTCTTCGATCGAGTGCGTGACGAAGAATACCGTTGCCTGCGCCTCCTTCCAGAGATTGACGAGCAGCTCCTGCATGTGCAGCCGCGTGGTCGGATCCAGCGCGCCGAACGGCTCGTCCATGAGGATGATGCGCGGCGACAGGATCAGCGTGCGGGCAATCGCAACGCGCTGCCGCATCCCGCCGGACAGCTCGTTCGGATACTTCGTCGCGTCGCGCTTCACGTCGAGGCCCACCTTGGCAATCCACTGGCGCGCCCGCTCGCGGCGCTCCTGCGCCGGCATACCACGGCACTCGAGGCCGAACGCCACGTTGTCCTCGACGGTTCGATTGTCGAACGACGTGTAGTCCTGAAACACCATACTGCGATCCGACCCCGGCCGCGCCACCGGCTTGTCGGCGACGAGCACCGTCCCTTCCGTGGCGGGATAGTGCGGCCGCAGGCCGGCGATCAGGCGCAGGACCGTCGACTTTCCGCGAACGTCACGTCGCGGATGACGGTCACGGCGCCGAAGCGCTTCGTGACGGCGCGAAAGTCAACGACGTTGGGAACGACATCAGTCATCGGCAATCGCAGGGGCCGAGCTTGCTGACTCGGAGCGTCTCCGACGAACCGACGCCGCCTTGGAACGCAAAGGCCGCGAAGGCCGCAGAGAAACACGGTCTTACTTCATCAGTCTCATCGCGTCAAACGCTCAAACGATCCGAGCACAGCAAGAAATCAGCACATGCCGCTTCGGTGTCTTCATCTCGTTTGGTCCTTTGTGTCCTTCGTATCCTTTGTGTCCTTGGCGTCCTTCATGGTCAATCTTCGACCACCCGATGCGGAAACAACCCGCGCTGGAACCAGAACAGCAGCCGATCGATGCCGTACGCGAGCAAGCCGATGATTAGGAGGATGAGAATGATGTGCTCGGACAGGCCGCGCCGCTGGCTGGTCATCAGCAGATATCCCAGGCCGTGCTGGGCGTTGATCAACTCGGCGAGCATGATATAGCCGAACGCGAGCCCGAACAGGTGGCGCAGACTGTTGTAGATGTCGGGAAGCGCGAGGGCGACGAGCACCTTCCGCACGATCTGGAATGGCGAGGCGCCAAGCGTCTGTGCCGTCTCGACGTAACGGTCCGGCACGTTGACCACCGCGCCAACGGCATCTGAATACACGAACGGCACGCAGGCGATGAAGATGAACATCACCTTCTGCGTCTCGTCGATGCCGAACCACAGGATGGTGAGCGGAATCAGGGCCGCCACCGGCAGATTGCGGCCGAAGAGCGCCAGCGGCGCCCCCGCGGCTTCCACGACGCGCCACGAGCCCGCCACGATGCCGAGCGGCACGCCGACGATCGCGGCAAGACCGAACCCGATCAGCACGCGTTTGAGGGTGGCGGCGATGCTCTGCATCAGTGCGCGCTCGTGCAGCAGCGTCGGAAAACTCTTCATCACTTCGGCGGGGCTGGGCAGGATGACGGGAGAAATGAATCGGTCCTCCGATCCGAGGCCACTGGTCGCGAGCCACCAGAGGAGGACAATCGCGCCCATGGCTCCCGCGCCAAGGAGGCGGCCGGTCAACGGAGGCGGCGACAGGCGGAGCGTCAGGACCGACGGTTTCGACTTCGTCTCGGCCGGCATCGGGTGTCTAGCGCACGAAATGCACCCACCAAAAATGCAACCACGAAGTCACGAAGACACGAAGCACGCACGAAGAATGTACGCAAGGGCTTTCTTCGTGGTTTCGTGCCTTCGTGGCAAAAAATGTAGCAACCGCCAAGGATGCTGAGGTTCGTGTGCTCGGTAATAGGTTGTCATGACTCCGCCCCACTCCTAACGCGGCGCTGCCGTCGCCTCCGCCGGGTACACCTTGATTTCCACGCGACGGTTCTTCGCGTGGTTCTCCGGATCTGACGGATCGGCCGGACGATCCCACCCCAGGCCGGCAGTCGAGAACTGATTGGGTTGCAGCGACGAGAACTTCCGCACGATCGCTTCCTTCACGGAGTTCGCCCGGTTCAGCGACAACTCCTGCACCAGGCTCTTCGGGACCTGCCCGCGCATCGACCCGTCGCTGTGCCCTTCGATGACAATGCGCGCGGCTCCGAACTGACCGGCCAGCTTTCCGACCTCTTCGACGATGAACGCGACGTTCGGATCGTAGAGCTCCTCGACCTCCTTGCCGTTCGCGTTCCTCGTGATCTTCTTGGTGAGGTCCCAGGAATTGGGGAAGAAATGGATCACCACCGTCTTGGTGAGGATCTCGTCCTTCTCGCCCTGCACCGACCCCGCGCTCGCCGGCGCGAAGCGGATGTCGTATTCGTTCTTCTGACTGGAGTATTTCGCCTCGGATCCCAGCTTCTGGATGATGCTGAAATCCATCACCTGATCGAACGGCGTCTGTTCGGTGACCCTCGTGATCTTCTTGGTGAGGTCCCAGGAATTGGGGAAGAAATGGATCACCACCGTCTTGGTGAGGATCTCGTCCTTCTCGCCCTGCACCGACCCCGCGCTCGCCGGCGCGAAGCGGATGTCGTATTCGTTCTTCTGACTGGAGTATTTCGCCTCGGATCCCAGCTTCTGGATGATGCTGAAATCCATCACCTGATCGAACGGCGTCTGTTCGGTGACCGCGTTGATCTTCTTGTACAGGAAGTAGGCGGTGGTCCAGGTGCGTTCGAAATTGGTCGGGTTGTTCTGATTGAGGAAGAAGTCCCGGTTCTCCGCATAATTCGTCGAATGCGCGTCGCCCAGCATGCCGAGCGCGTCGCTCTCGGGAATCGAATAGCCCGCAGCCATCAGGCGCGAGACTTTCTGTTTGGCGTCCTGCGCCTTCAGCTCCTCCATGGCGTCGAAGACGCCGCGCGCAATCCCTTCCATGATGTCGGGGTTGTCTTTGGCGAAGTCGGCCCGGGCGAACCAGACGTCGGCAATCAGCTTGTTCGCCGTGGACGTGGTGACGAGCATCTTGTTGCCCTTCACCTTCTCGAGGTTGTAGATGTCCGGCGCCCAGCTCACGACGCCGGCCAGGCGTTTGTCGGCGTTGAACGCGGCCGCCGCCTGAAACGCGTCCTGCGTGAACTTGAATTCCACCTCCGCCGGCTGGACGCCGGCATTGATCAACGCGTTCAGCACGAAGTAGTGCGACGGCGAGTTCTGGGCGAGGACGATCGTCTTGCCGCGGACATCGGCCAGCGTTTTGATTGTGTCGCGCACCACGATCCCGTCGCCGCCGTTCGACCAGTCCACCTGCTGATAGACGCGCGGCATCACGCGGGAATCCTTGCGCAGGCCTTCGAGGAACAAGGGCAGCATGTCGAGCGTCGCCCAGCCGACGTGCAGATTGCCCGCGGCGTACGCGTCGCGCATGGCGATGGGATCGTCGATGAGCACGAGCTCGATCTTGAAGTCCTTGCCGCCGGGGGTCTTCCACGCCTTGCCCGGCTTGAACCCGTTGTTGGCGTAGATGATCGGGCCCCAGCCCGCCCACACGTTGATCGCGAGGCGGACGGTCCGATCGGCCATCGGCTTGTAACTCGAGATGCCCTTCACCTCGGGCAGCTTCGACGCCGCGACGTACTTGTATTCCTTGACCGTCGTGATGCCGGAACTGTCGGGCGCTTCGGCGCCGCCCTTCATCTGCTTCAATTCTTCGTTGGAGATCCGGCCGTCCTGCCGGCCCGGTCCGACGGCGCCATAGCGCCAGACGGCGAGGCCGACGAGGCCGAGCACGACGATCAGCACTGCGACGTAAAACACCGGTCTGGGCTGTCCGTTCGCCATAGGTGAATCCTTGATCAAGGCTCAAGGCTCAAGGCTCACGCCTTGATTCATTCTTGAGACTTGAGCGTTGAGACTTGAGAGTTGGTTGCGGGTCCAAGATCTTTTGCGGTTTGCGTCACCGGCGTCGTCTCCGGCGACTTCAGCCCGAGCTCGACTTCGAAGTTCTGCAGCGCCTGCTCGGCCATCTCGTTGCGCATGCGATCTTCGGCCTCGATCTCGGCGATGCCTTTCTTCGACAGATCGGCGGCCACGCGCACCTTGCCGCGGTTCTGATCGATTCGCTGCTGGATGACGCTTTCGATCTCCCCGAAATCGGTCGTCAGGCTCACGTCGAAGGTCTCCGAGAGCTTCGCGATCTCGGCTTCGGCGGCGCTCATCTTCAATTCGGCGTCGTACTTCTGGATGCGCTCGCGCAGCTCGATCAGCTTTTCGTTCGCGTGCTGGATTTTTTTCAGGCTGTTGCCGTACGCGGTTTCGTGCATCAGCAGCTGCTGCTCGTTCGCCCCGAGCTCCTCTTTGGCTTTCTGCAGCTCCAGCGCGAATTTCGCCGCCGTCGTCCGATCGCCCGCCTTGAGGTACGCCTTGGTCTCGGCTTCGAGCTTCTGCACGTGCGAGCGGTTGGCTGACGCCTGACGGGTGACGCGCTCGACGAGTCCGCGGTACTGTTCCAGTCCGGTGCGGCCTTCCTTGAGCTGTTCGACCGCGCGATCGTATTCGTACCGCATCTGGGCGATGGGATCGGCCTCCCAGAACAGGTTCGCCACCTTGTTGATCTGCGCGACGAATGCCGACCAGAATTTGTGAAATATCACGGTAGCTCCTTAGCAGCCAGTGTTACTTCCTGACCGGTTCCCGCTCGGCAAGGATGTGTCCCTGATAGATGCCGTCGAGTGCCTGCCGCAGCTCGCCACCGGTGCCGGCGGCGATGACGTCGCCGCCGGCACTCTTGAGAAACGCGAACTTCTCCGGACTGGTGTCGAACGCGACGAAATAGACCTGCACCGATCCGTCGCTTCTGCGCCAGATGTCGCGGGCGACCTGGTCGGGGCTGCGGCCGCTCGTGTTGTCGCCATCCGTCACCACCAGGATGTACTTGCGGAACATGCCGGCGCGATACAAATCGGGCCGGGCTTCACGCATCGCCTCCCCGATAGCGGTGCCACCGCCGGGCCGCGGCAACGACGCCAGCGCCCGGTGGATCGCCTCGCGATTGTACGGCTGGATCGGATGCAGCGTCCGGACGCTGCTCGAAAAACTGTAGAGGCCGATCTTGATCGGGAAGTCCGGACGCCTGGCGACGAACGCGTCGGTGGCATCCAGCATGGCCGCGAGCGCGTCACGGGCGACGACGTGCTTCGGCCGCGAATCGCCCGGCGCCTCGTCGCGCATCGATCCGGACGTGTCCACGAGAATCGCCACCGCGGCGCCGATCCCTTCCTCGACCTCGGCCTGATACGGCGCCGGCGCGTCCTCGTCGCGGTCGCGTCGGGTGGCCGGCGGGTCGCGGCGGGGATTGGCCTCGCACGCCAGCAGGCATGGAAGGAGAACAGCGGCCAGCACCCGTGTCCAGTTCGACATGTTTACGGAAAGTGTATCAAGGTTCCGATCCGAGCCGTTTGCGCGCTTCGGCCAGGGCGTCGAGCTGCGGCCTGGTGGCGGCCGGAACCGCGAGGTCGAGGCTCTCCAGCGCCTGGATGACGAGCTCTGCGATGACGAGACGCGTGAACCACTTGTGATCAGCGGGGACGATGTACCAGGGCGCATGTCGCGTGCTCGTCCTCGTCAGCGCCTGTTCGTACGCGCGCCCGTACTCGTCCCATCGATCGCGCTCGTCGAGGTCCGCCGCCGCGAACTTCCAGTGCTTTGACGGATCGTCCAGCCGTTCGAGGAACCGGCGGCGCTGTTCCTCTTTGGAGACGTGGAGGAAGAACTTGCGGACGAGCGTGCCGTTCCGCGTGATGTCGTCGTATCGATCGCGCCACAGGTACTTGGTGACGAGCGGTGCGGGAAGCTTCTGGCGGTTGAGGACGTCGGGATGGACGCGAACCACGAGGACTTCCTCATAATACGATCGGTTGAAGATTCCGATGCGTCCGCGTTCGGGCAATGCCTTGTTCGTCCGCCACAGATAGTCGTGGTCCAGTTCTTCGTCCGACGGCCGCTTGAACGAATAGACCTGCGTGCCTTGAGGATTCAGGCCGCTCATCACGTGCTTGATGGCGCTGTCCTTGCCCGCCGCGTCCATCGCCTGAAAGATGAGGAGCACCGCCCACCGATTCTGCGCATAGAGCTTTTCCTGGAGCACGGCCAGGCGCTCGATCCCGCGATCGAGGCGGCCGGCCGCCTTGCGCTTGTTCTTGAGCGGTGACGTGTCGACGGGGCTGTAGCGCCGCAGGTTGACCTGCTCGCCCGGCCGCACGCGAAAGCGACTCGTGTCCATATCAATGTGAACGTCAGATTTCAGATTTCAGACTTCAGATTTCAGATTTCGGGCGTCCGACTTCCGACTTCAGACTTCAGACTTCAGACTTCAGACTTGACCATCTACAATCTTACCCGTGCCCACCGCGCTCGTAACCGGATCGTCGGGTCTCGTCGGCTCCACCCTGTGCGAGTACCTCGCGGCCCGCGGCGTTGCCGTCCACGGCATCGACAACAATCAACGCGCGGTGTTCCTGGGACCAGCCGGCGACACCCGGTGGAATCAGGAGCGGCTGCAGGAGACGATCGCGGGATTCCGGCACCATGGCCTCGACGTGCGGGATCGATCAGCGGTCACGAATGCGGTCCGGACGATCCGGCCCGATCTGATCGTCCATGCCGCCGCGCAGCCGTCACACGATCGATCCGCCGCCATTCCGGTCGACGATTTCGAGACCAATGCGATCGGAACCCTGAACCTGCTCGAGGCGGCCCGCGCCTGGTGCCCGGAGTCGCCATTCGTGCTCATGTCCACCAACAAGGTGTACGGAGATTTGCCGAACTCGATTGCGCGTCGCGAGCTGGCGACACGGTGGGAGTACAGCGACCCGGCGTTCGAGCACGGGATTCCGGAAACGTTGTCCATCGACCAATCGACGCACTCGCCGTTCGGCGCGTCCAAAGTAGCGGCCGACGTGCTGGTCCAGGAGTACGGCCGCTATTACGGCATCCCGACGTGCTGTCTGCGCGCCGGCTGCATCACCGGTCCGTATCATGCCGGTGTGGAGCTGCATGGCTTCCTCAGCTATCTGACCAGATGCCACCTCGAGGGTCGTGAGTACGTGGTCTTCGGGTACAACGGCAAACAGCTCCGCGACAACATTCATTCATACGACGTCGCGGCGTTCGTGCATGCGTTCTGGACGAAGCCGCGGATTGCCGAGGTGTACAACATCGGCGGCGGAAAGGCGAACGCCTGTTCGATCCTCGAGGCGTTCGATCTCCTCGGCTCGCTCACCGGCCGCCCGCAGCGTCACACCTTCGTTGACGAGCCGAGGCGAGGCGACCACGTCTGCTACTACAGCGACCTGCGAAAAGTCACTGCGCACTACCCCGAATGGAGCATTACGAGGCCGCTGACCGTAACCGTCGCGGAGATCGTCGACACGATGCAGGCGCGGCTCTCCACGTGACGAACCTCGCCCGTGAACCACTCGAGCGCCTGAGCGTGGTCATCCCCGCCCGTGACGAACAGTCGTCGGTCGCGAGCACCGTCGAGCATCTTCACCTCGAACTGTCGCTCCACCGCATCCCGCACGAGATCCTCGTCGTCGACGATGGCAGCCGGGACGGCACGTGGGAGGTGCTGCACGGCCTCAAAGAGAGCATCCCCGAGCTGCATCCCGTCAGGAACGAGGGCCGTCACGGCTTCGGACGAGCCGTTGTTCGCGGGATCGACGCGGCCCGCGGCGACGCCGTCGTCATCATGATGGCCGACGAATCGGACGACTGCCGCGACGTCGTCCGGTACTGGAAGAAATTGAAGGAAGGATACGACGCCGTGTTCGGCAGCCGATTCATGGCCGGCGGCGGCGTCATCGATTATCCGCAGCCGAAGTACGCAATGAACCGGCTGTTCAATGGGCTCCTGCGGGCCCTGTTCGGCTTCAGCTACAACGACACGACCAATGCTTTCAAGGCCTACCGGCGGACGACGCTCGACGGGCTCAGGCCGTTTCTGTCGCCTCACTTCAACCTGACCGTCGAATTGCCGCTCAAAACCATCGTTCGCGGTTATTCTTGGACCGTTATTCCTATCACCTGGCGGAACCGTCGCGTGGGCGTCGCAAAGCTGAAGATCCGGGAAATGGGCGCCCGGTATTTGTTCATCGTGATGTACGTCTGGCTGGAAAAATATTTCAGCCGCGGAGACTATCGAAAGGAAGGATCGTCATGAAGGCGTCGTTGGCAGGGCTCGTCATATCGATGGCCGGCGTCGCGGGTTTAGCAGCCATGGCCGTCGCGGATTCACAGACGCCGCATGCAGCGTCGGCCTCGTGGAACCCGCACGCGGCGGCTGCGTATCTGGATGGCCGGCTCGAGTGGTGGCTGCACTGGCCGAATGCCGCGCGCGATCACGAGACAACGTGCGTGTCGTGCCATACCGCGATGCCCTATGCGCTCGCGCGCCCCGCGCTTCGCCGCGCGCTCGGCGAGCACGACATGGCGGCGCCGGAACGCGCGATGATCGCCAGCGTGGTCAAGCGCGTGACGCTGTGGAACGAGGTCGAGCCCTTCTATCCCGATCAGACCCGCGGTTTGCCGAAGAGCAGTGAATCGCGAGGCACCGAAGCGATCCTGAACGCCCTGGTGCTCGCCGCGCGCGACGCCGGCACGGGGACGCTGTCGGGCGAGGGGCGCCAGGCGCTGGCCCGGATGTGGGCGCTCCAGTTCAAGGCGGGCGACCTGAAAGGCGCCTGGGCCTGGCTGAACTTTCATTACGAGCCGTGGGAATCGAACGACGGCGCCTGTTACGGTGCGGCGCTGGCGGCGCTGGCGGCCGGCACGGCGCCGGGCGGATACGCGTCCAGTCCCGAGATTCGGGACCAGTTGAAGACGCTCGGCGAGTACATCCAGCGGCGTGTTGACGGCGAAACGTTGTTCAACCGTGTGACCGCGCTGTGGGCGTCCACGAAACTCCCGGACCTGCTCACGGCCGCCGAGCGCGACGCGATCGTCGATGCGGCCATGGCCGCCCAGCGGGCCGACGGCGGCTGGGCCGTGGAAACGCACGGACGGAACGGCGCTCGACGCCGCGAGCGACGGCTACGCGACCGGCCTGATGGCGCTCGTTCTGCGACAGTCCGGTTCCCCGCGTGCCGGCGCCCCGGTAAAGCGCGGCCTCGCGTGGCTGGTGGACCATCAGGATCCGTCAACGGGCATGTGGCGCGCCGCATCGCTGAACAAGGAGCGCGACCCCGCATCTGATATCGGGAAATTCATGAGCGACGCCGCCACCGCGTATGCCGTCCTTGCACTGACCGACACAGCGTTGATTCCGAAGTCTGAATTCTGAATTCTGAATTCCGATGTGCCGCGTGTCACCACGCGGCCGCGTGTTAGAGTACGCCACGATCGAACGCAGAGGTCGCAAAGGGCGCAAAGTAAAACAGGATTTCTTTGCGGCCTTCGCCGCCTTTGCGTTCCACGGCGGCCGTCGGACAGTCGGACACGCTCCTTGAGACGCGCACGCCTGGAGGCTGTATGAGGCAGATTCTGCTTTCTTCGATCATCGTGCCATTTTTCGTCGCGCCGGCGTTCGCCCAGACGGCACGCGGTCCGGTCAACGTCAACGACGTCGTCGAGCTCGAGCTGCTGACGCATACCGAAGTGTCGGACAAGATTCACAAGGAAGGGAAAACGTCGGTGCTCGTCATCACCGGCGGCACCGAAGAGCGCGGTCCGCATGCGGTCCTGGGCGGCCATACGATCATGTCGCGCCACCGCGGCATCGAGATCACGAAACGGCTCGGGAACGCCCTGCTCGCGCCCGTGCTTCCGATCGCGGTTGCGGCGACCGGTCTCCGCGAAAACACCGATCAGCCCGGCGGCGTCCAGATGCCCGCGGACGTGTTCAAGAACGTGCAGCTCGCCATGATCGAGAGCATGGCCATGAACGGGTTCAAGGACATCTTCGTGATGGGCGATCACGGAGGCGGACAGCAGCAGATCAAGGAAGCGGTCGAAGAGGAAGATCGGAAGCTCTCCGCCACAGGCGTCCATGTCTACTACATCAGCGATTTCTACCAGAAGACGCATGACGATGTGGACATGTACATGTACGAGCACAAGCTGCCGATCGCCGGGCATGGCGCGATGATGGAGACCTCGGAGATGCTGTACGAGGAACCGGCACCGGGCACGTACATCCGTCCGATTTACAAAACGGTCCCGTTCAATCCGACGGGACAGACGCCGGAACAATGGAAAGCCGCGCGCGACGCGCGCATGGCACGGCAGGCGTCGGGCGACACAAGCGGCGGGCAGCGGGGCCAGGGTGCTGGCGCAGGTCGTGGCCGGGCGCAGGATCCGAATGCTCCCCCGCGCGTGAACAACGGGCTGAACGGCGATCCGCATCCGGCGACGAAGGACATCGGCAAGGCCGTGTTCGAAATCGGCGTCAACAATACGGTCGCGGAGATCAAGAAGCAGATGGCCGAACGGCGGGGCAGTACGCAGCCGTGATCATCACCGTGTCCACGATCGAACGCAAAGGACGCAAAGGACGCAAAGGAAAGAAGTATTTCTCAGCGGCCTTCGCGGCCTTTCCGTTCCACGCAACGTCAGTTACTCCGACACGCTCCTGGAACTAACGACGCGGATGTCCCGAGCGTAACGAGGCGTGCTCTCGTGCCCGTACCCCGATGACAATCATCTCGAGCAGCGCCTCGGCGGCCAGCCGGTTCAGCGTGGTCGGCGGCTCGTCGCTGAGATGATAGGCATTGATGATGTTCACGAGGTGCAACGGCGACAACGCGCCCAGTTCCTGCCGCAAGCGGACTCCGCCGCCCTTGGCGTAGACCGAAAACGGATCCAGGATGGCGTGGACGCGATGCGGTGCGGGCGCATCGAACACCGGCTGCGCGGGTTCGACGCTCTTGACCACCAACGGGTGCAGGGCGCGATGGAGCGCGCCCTCCAAGTACACTGGCGTCAGGCCAGTCGCCCAGTAGGCGGCACCCGATCGATTCGGCTGCGTCGTTTCACGCGGCGATCGCACCGGAGGCCCGCCACCCACCGGCAGGAATTCAATCCAGCCTTCCCACATGCCGTCGGCGTTTGGTGCGCCGCAGGCCTGCGCCCGGTAGACGGTTCCGTCCCCGGCAGCCACGAGGGTGGCAAATTGAACGAACACCTCGGCCATCTATCGACTCCTCGAGCGGCACGCTTCTATGCAATAACACAGCCGATCCTACGCTACCGCTGACGCACCACGGCGTCCTCACCGCGCCGACTGTGCGCGGTGGTGTGGCTCGGACGGGGCGCGCACATCCCGGGTTGCGTCGCTCGTGTCACGACCGCCCGATCCTGTAACGTGTTGCCCGCATGGTGGGA
>QHWF01000675.1 GCA_003222455.1 Acidobacteriota bacterium | reverse complement strand
TTGTACTTCGGCTGTCGCAGGCGTACGCTGCGCGGCATGCCAAGAAAACGTCATCACAAGCCCTTGTTGCTGACTGAGGATGAACGTCGCACGTTGGCGCAGTGGACCCGCCGGCCGACCTCGGCGCAACGGCTGGCCCTCCGGGCGCGGATGGTGCTGGCTTGCGCGGACGGCCTCACCAACCGTGCGGTGGCCCAGCGACTCCGCGTATCGAGTAACAGCGTGTGCAAATGGCGCGAGCGGTTTCGGGTCCGACGGTTGCCAGGCTTGACGGACGAGCCGCGGCCGGGGGCGCCGCGCACCGTGACTGACGATCGGATTGTTGAGGTGATCACGCGCACGCTCGAAGGGCCACCGGCTCACGCGACCCAGTGGACCACGCGGGGCCTGGCCGACGTGGCTGGACTCTCCAAGGCCACCATCGCGCGCATCTGGCAGACGTTTGGGTTGCAGTCGCATCGGCTCGACACGTTCAAATTGTCGGCGGACCCGCAGTTTGTCGAGAAAGTGCGCGACATTGTCGGGCTGTATTTCTATCCGCCGGATCGCGCCATCGTCTTGTCGATGGACGAAAAAAGCCAAGTGCAGGCCCTGGACCGCACCCGGCCGCTCTTGCCGATGCGCCCTGGCCTCCCGGCCCGGCAAACCCATGACTACATCCGCCACGGCACGACATCCCTGTTCGCGGCTTTGGACGTCGCGACGGGGAAGGTGATCGGGCAGTGTCATCGTCGTCATCGCCATCAGGAATTTTTGAAATTTCTCGAGCGCGTCGATGCCCAGTTGCCGCCCGACCGAGACGTGCACGTGATCATGGACAACTACGGCACCCACAAAGCGCCCAAGGTCATCCGCTGGTTTGTGCGCCACCCGCGCTATCACTTGCATTTCACGCCGACGAGTGCCAGTTGGCTCAACCAAGTGGAACGCTTCTTCTCGACCATCACCACCCGACGGATTCGCCGTGGAACCTTCGAGAGCGTGTCGGCCCTTGAAGCGGCCATTCACGAGTATCTCGCGCACTACAACGAACACTGCACGCCGTTCGTCTGGACCGCCACCGCCGACGCTATCTTGGACAAGGTCAGCCGATTCTGCGAACGAACTTCAGGGACACGACACTAGCGCCTAGCTCGGAATCTCCAGGAGTCGGGCGAGGTTGCCGCCCAGCATCGCCACCCGATCGGCATCCTTCAGCCCGGGCGTATTGAGGATGTGGTCCACCGACGTGCTGGTCCACGGAAACGGATAGTCCGTTCCCATCACGATCTGACTCGAGCCGTACTCGGCCACGAGGTGCCGCAGCCCTTCGGACGTGAAGACCAGCGAGTCGAAGTACAGCTGGTTCAAGTACTCGGTCGGCCGCCTTTTGATCGTGTTGGTGCAGCTCGCCGGGAATGTCACGCAGCCCTGGTCGAACCGTCCCTTGTAGGACGGGAGAAACCCGCCACCGTGCGCCGCACAGATCCGAAGGCGTGGGAAGCGGTCGAGCGTCCCTTCGAAGATCAGGTGTGACAGGGCGATTGTCGTCTCGAGGGGGTTGCCGATGACATTGGTCAGCAGCCCGTTCCCCTGGAGCCGGTTCCGGAGCTCGGGCACGCCTTGTGGGTGAATGAACACCAGCGCGCCGAACTGCTCCACCTTCGCCCAGAACGGATCGAATCTCGAGGCGGCCAGCTCCTCGCCGTTGACCGCGGCACCGAGCGAGACGCCGCGCATCTTGAGGGTCGAAAACGCCGATTCGAGCTGCTGCACCGCCAGGTCCGGGTGCTGAATCGCGACAGAAGCCAGGGCGACGAACCGATCGGGCCGGGCGGCGCAGAGCGCGGCGAGCCCCTGGTTCTGTACGTCGACGATCCGCCGGGCCAGCTCGCGCTCGGCGCCGTACCACCACGGGTTGACACTCAGCACCTCGACGTCGATGCCCTGCTCGTCCATCCGCCGAAGGCGCTCCTCGTTGATGACCAGAGATCCGCTGAGCGACTGGGCAACGACCGTTTCGAGCGGGGTGCCTCTGACCACGTCGGCCACTGCCGGCACGAATGTGTGCGCGTGGACGTCCACCGTCTTCACGCGCCGTCCCCCGACCATGACCTGGCGCCGTCGGGGCGTCGTCTGAAGACCCGCCAGACCCGCGCCGCCGATCAGCACACCGGCGCCGGCGCCGGCCATTTGCTTGACGAACTGCCTGCGGCTTGCCATAGCTCCTCGCTTCGTGTCGCTAGTGTCGTGTCCCTGAAATTCGTTCGCAGAATCGGCTGACCTTGTCCAAGATGACATCGGCAGTCGCGGTCCAGACAAACGGCGTGCAGTGCTCGTTGTAGTGCCCCAGATTT
>QHWF01000674.1 GCA_003222455.1 Acidobacteriota bacterium | reverse complement strand
GACCGAGGGTGTGCCCGCCACGCCGGCGCCACGAAGCGTGACGGTGACGCCCGGCAACACGCTTCCGGATTCGTCGACGATTTTGCCGATAATCTCGCCCGTTGTCCGCTGCGCCGCCGCTGGTGCGGCCAGGCCGAATGCGAGCAGCAGGACCGCGCACAGGCGCTTCATAACACCTCCTACGTTTTTGTAGCCCGCCAGAGGGACCAACGACGTGCGGATGTACCGCGATCGGGTTGTGCCGGAAGATCGCCGACACGATACGCGCACGGTGGGTAATGTCAAGCGTTAACAGCGGTGCGTCCGATCTCCTTGCGCGCCAGACTCCGAGTATTACTCTTTGAGCCTGAACAGATGGAGGTGGCTTTACGTCACGAGTAGCGGAGGCCTTTCCAATTGACGTCCCGTCACCGTCGCCACTCCGTCAGATCACGAGCGTCAGCAAGCCAGTGAACACCAGCGCACCGGCCCAGATGAGATCCATGTTCACCCATGCCTGGCGAAGCACGGCCAGGCCGATTTTTTCGTAAATGATGGCCGCGACGAGTGCAGTGACCGCAAGATAGCCCGCGGTGTGGATGCCAACCGCAAGCGATGCCAGGGGCAGGCTCCAACCTGCAGCAGAGTGACCACTGTGCTCATCCGATGAAAGCCCGAACAGAACCGGCAACACCATCAGGCCGGCGCCGTGCGCCGATGCCATCAGGAATGACCACAAGGTCAAGTCGCGAAAGCCGACGCGCATGCCGCCGCCTTTCGGATGGCGGTGGCGGATGAACCGGTAGCCGCCGAATGCGAACAGCGCCGCCGCCGCGATCAACCTGAGATGGCCGAGCGACACCACAAAACCCAGCACGCCAGCCGCGGTGATTGCAACGGCAATCGCCAGGGCGTGTCCCAGCGTAATGGGAACCAATGACCAGGCGACCACGGCGCGGCGCCGCTCCTGCATGCCGAGCGCGACCGCGAACAGCCAGCCCATGCCGGGGTTGATGCCATGGTAGGCGCCGAGCAGCAGCAGCGCCGGCCAACGCCAGGACCCGGCGTCGTTCACGCGTAGCAGTACGAATCCGATGATGCGTCGCCGCCCTCCAGCCGGACCTGGTGCGGACGCTGCTCGCCGAAATCGAGGAAGAACTTGCGATCGAAGTCGATGCCGCCCTCAGGCTTCGCATCCATCTTCACCATCCACCCGCGGATGCCGTCGGGATAGAACTGCTCATCCCACGGCACGTAGAGCGAGTTCGTGAAATAGACGCGGCGACCGTCGCGGCTCACCTCCACCATTTGCGGTCCGCCATTCAACGCCGTCTTCGGATTGTTGGGATGCGGCGCACGGCGGACGATGCCACCGATGTGCACCGAGCCGGTCAGCTTCGGCTTGAATGGATCCGACACGTCGTACTGCCGGAACTCGCCGGTGCCCCAGCAGGAGACGTAGAGGAACCGGTCGTCGAGCGAGAGATTCAAGTCGGTGATCAGCGGTGGGACCGCCTTGAAGCCTTTGAGCAGCGGCGGCAGGACTTCCGGATCTGCCGGTTCGGCGGGGATCTCGATCACCTTCTCGATCCCCCACGTGCCATTGTCTCGATGCCACAGCCAGATGGATGCCGACAGATCCTTCAGCGACACGACCACACCAAGAAACCCGTACGCCCTGGTTGGATTGTGCGCCGGGCGCAATTCAAGCGTCATCTGTTGTTCCTTGCCGAGATCGAGCACCTGCTGATGACGGCGGCGGCGCAGGTCCCAGATATGCACCTGGTGGCCGTAGCCGCCGGCCAGCAGAATCTCCGGATTCACTCCGTGCTGCACCATGTTCGGCGTGCCCCACTCGCTCGAAATGAGCGTGTCGAAGCCGAGATGCCACCAGAAGTCGTAGGCGAGGGTCTGCGGCCCGCGGTCGATTTCCCACTTGCCGAGAATGTCGAAACTGTCGGGATCCATCCTGAACAGACCGCCCGGGCCATCGCCGTTCGACGACCCGAGGGCGCTCATGTAGATGCCGTCGGGGCCGCAGTGCGTCGTGTGCGGCGCGCTGTAACCGGTGCGCGCGGCCAGTGTGTCGGCATCGATCACTTTGACCAGCGTCGGTTTTCTCGGGTCGGGTTTCGTATCGATGATGTGAGTTCGCGACGATTCGATGCCCGGAACAATCAGGTAACGCCGCTCCATGTGTGGATGGGGCGCGTAGGGACACAGGCAGGAACTGCACGCGTTCCAGCCGAAATGGTGCAGCTCGTCGCCGGGATTGGGCATATCCAATTGACCGATCAGGTTTCCGTAGCCAGAGGAGGCGCGTTCGAACTCCACGACGCCCAGTGAGTCGGGCTGGCCATTCTTCTTCGCGCTGTTGACAGCCACGTACGCCAGTTTCTCCGGCGGCGCTTGCATAGCCATCCTGGGTGAGGGGTAGAAGGTCGGATCGGGTTTCCAGAGTGCCACGCGTGACTCCCTTCTGTTGGCCGAATTGGAAACTGCGAGCATACAACAGTCGACCGACCCTTCTGAGGCCGAATGATCGAGCAGCCCACTGCGCCGTAGCGGCGCGTCTTTGCGCTAGTCTTCGCTTGCCGGCGTCCCGCCAGGTGTCAGATAGTGGTGACTGCGGCTCAGCGCTAGGCTGGGGCTCGGATCGTTTGGCAAGGAGGTCCGCATGGACAAGTATCCTCTCCGCCGTCGGGACTTTCTGATGAACATAACTGCATTGGGTGCAGCCGGGCTACCCGTGTTTGCGCAGGCCGTGAGATCTCGACCCGTGTATTCGGCTGATGGTGCGGCCGGCGCCAACACGAGGACGACATACGATCCGATGGCGACGTTCGAGATCAAGGTGAGCGAGGTCGAGCTCCGCCGCACTCGGGCCGGGCGGA
>QHWF01000673.1 GCA_003222455.1 Acidobacteriota bacterium | reverse complement strand
GAACGTCACGATTGAACGCAAAGGGCGCAAAGGGCGCAAAGGAAACCAGGTTTTCTTTGCGGCCTTCGCGGCCTGTGCGTTCCAAGGCGACGGCAGTCATTCGGACACGCTCCTGGCACCGGTATCCTCGAGAAAGTTCTGCAGTATTCGCCGTCCTTCGCTGGTCAGAATCGATTCCGGATGGAACTGCACGCCGTGGATGGGTTTCGTTCGATGCCGCAGCCCCATGATCGCACCATCGTCGCGCGTCCGTGCCGAGACCTCGAGCTCACCCGGCAGCGCGGCGTCAGCGACGATCAGGGAGTGATAGCGCGACGCGACGAACGGACTGGTGATGCCGTGAAACACGCCGCGTCCGTCGTGCTCGATGCTCGACGTCTTGCCGTGCATCGGCGCGCCGGCGCGCACGATGCTGCCCCCGAACACGGCGCCAATCGCCTGATGACCGAGACAGACGCCGAGCACCGGCGTCCGGCCGCCAAGCTCACGAATGACGCCCATGGTGACGCCTGCCTGCTCCGGCCGGCCGGGACCGGGCGAGATCACGATGCGATCCGGTTGTGCGGCGGCGATTTCGTCCACCGATACGGCGTCGTTGCGCATCACGCGCACGTCGGCGCCGAGCTCGCCCAGGTACTGCACGAGGTTATAGGTGAACGAATCGTAGTTATCGATGATCAATACCATTGCGGATCAATACCATTGCGGATCTCGGATTGCGGATTGCGGATTCATCATTGCGGATTGCGGATTGGCGATCCCAATCGAAAAGTCTCAATCCGCAATCCGCAATGTCACAATCCCTCCTGCGCCAGCTCCAGCGCCCTGATCAGCGCCCGCGCCTTGTCGCGCGTCTCCTCGTACTCCGCTGCCGGGTTCGAGTCGGTGACGATACCGGCGCCTGCCTGCACATACGCCTGCCCCTGCGACATGATGATCGTGCGGATGGCAATGCAGAAATCGAGATTGCCGGCGAAATCCAGGTAGCCGACCGCCCCGGCATAGAGCCCGCGCCCCGAAGGCTCGAGCTCTCTGATGATCTGCATCGCCCGGACTTTCGGCGCGCCGGACACCGTGCCTGCCGGAAAGCACGACACCAGGGCATCGAGCCGATCGCGATCGTCGGCGAGCTTCCCTTCCACGATCGACGTCAGGTGCATGACGTGGGAAAAACGCTCGAGGCCCATGAACTGCGGAACGCGAACCGATCCGTATTCGCACACACGACCGACATCGTTCCGGCCGAGATCGACGAGCATCACGTGTTCGGCGCGTTCCTTCTCGTTGCGTTTCAACTCTTCGGCCAGCCGCATGTCCTCTTCCTGGTTGCGGCCGCGCGGTCGCGTGCCGGCGATGGGATGCGTCTCAACCCGTGAGCCTTCGACCCGCACCAGCATTTCCGGCGACGATCCGACAACCGACACGCCACCCATCCGGATGAAGAACATGTAGGGAGACGGATTGACGTGGCGCAGCGCACGATACACCGTGAAAGGATCCGCCGTGACGTCCGCCTCGAAGCGCTGCGACAGCACCACCTGATAGATATCGCCCGCGGCGATGTATTCTTTCGCCCTGCGCACCTGCTGCTCGAACCGCTCACGCGTGAGATTCGACCGCATCTCGAGGCCGTTCGACGGCTGGTCGCGCGTCCGCGAGAGATTCCGCTCGAGCTCGCGTTCGAGAAACCCGATCTTCGCGACCGCGAACTGATAAAGCGCTTCGAGATCGTCGTCGGCGGTGATCCGCGCGTTGGCGATGATCAGGATGCGGTGCTGGACGTGGTCGAACGCCAGCACGGTGTCGAACAGCATGAAACCCGCCTGGTCGGCGCGGTCGGCGCCTTCGCCGAGATCGCCGAGCACCGGCTCGAACCACGACGAAGCGCCGTATCCGAGGTATCCAACGGCGCCGCCGGTGAAGCGCGGCAGGTCGGGCACGAACGGCGATCGGAAGTCGGCCATCAGCCGCCTGAGTGTGTCGATGAACGGCTGCTCGCTCGCGATCGTCGTTCCGCTGCGATCGATGGTGGTGCGGCCGTCGCGCGAGCGCAGAATCAGAAACGGATCCTTGCCGAGAAACGAGTATCGGCCGACATGCTCGCCGCCCTCGACGCTCTCGAGCAGGAACGCGTAGTCCGCGTGCTCGGCGATCTTCAGGAAGGCCGAAACCGGCGTCAGCAGGTCGGCGACGATCTCCTTGCAGACCGGAACGAACGTTCCGCGCCGCGCCAGTTCCTTGAACTCCTCAAACGACGTAATTCTCATCGCGTGCAAACTCCGCCAGGCGCGCGAGCGCCGCCTCGCGCATCACGTCCGGCGCTACCGTCACGCCGGTCCACCACCGAAATTGCTCGATTGCCTGCTCGACCAGCATGTCGAGCCCGCCGATCGTCTGGCCTCCCACCCGCGCCGCGTCGCGCAGCAGTCGCGTGATCGGCGGCTTGTAGACGAGGTCGTACACGTACCGGCCGCTCAAGGCATCGATCGGCACGGGTGTGTCGTCCACCCGCGGATACATGCCGACCGGCGTGCAGTTGATCAGCAGGTCCCACGACCCGCGAACCGGTGGCCACGGGCCTGGTTCTGTCGACGTCAACGCCGCGATCGCAATTGCGCGCGACCGATCGCGCGCGTGTATCTGCACGGAGCAGCCACAGGCCGTGAGCGCCGTCGCCACGGCGCGGGCGGCGCCGCCGGCGCCGAGCACCGACGCGCGCAGTCCGGCCAGTTGGTCGGCGGGCACTCGCTTGCGCAACGCGCGGATGAATCCAACGCCATCCGTGTTGCTGCCGATCCAGCGCTCGCCGCCACGTATGGTATTGATCGCCCCGGCCCGTCGTGCCGCCTCGTCGAGCTCGTCCATCCGTTGGGATAACGTCACCTTGTGAGGAATCGTCACGCTGGCGCCCTTGAGCCCGATCGCGCGGGCAAAGACCATGAAATCGTCGGCGCTCCGCGCGGGCATCGGCACGTAGACGGCGTCGATTCCCGCCGCGCGGAATGCCGCGTTGTGCATCGCCGGCGACACCGAATGCGCGACCGACCCGGCGACAATGCCGTAGACGTGCGTGTCTTCACCAATTGACTGGAACCGGTACTGGTTGACGAGGTCGCCGAGTGACAATTGGCCGATGTCACGAATCGAGCCGGCATACGTCCACATCGATCCAAATCGGCCGGCCAGAATGCGCGTGACCAGTCCGTAGTCGCCCATCCCGACCAGCACAAGGCTCCCCTTCCGGCACTCCAGCGCGCCGAACTCGAGAAGCGTCACGCAATCCGAGAGCTGTGCCGGGGTGACGGCAATCTT
>QHWF01000672.1 GCA_003222455.1 Acidobacteriota bacterium | reverse complement strand
CGACACCGGAAAGAAGGCGTGGAGCCACAATTTCAAAGACTCTCCCAACTGGGGCCCGATCCTGACGACCGGCGGCGGCCTGGTGTTCAGTGGAGGAACCAACGATCGCCTGTTCCGGGCCTTCGACGCCGTGACCGGCGAGGTGCTGTGGGAGCAGCCGACGAATTCCGGCGTTTACGCGCCGCCCTCGTCGTTCATGGTCGACCAGAAACAGTACATCGCGGTGGTGTCGGGTTGGGGCCAGGATGCGCGCTCGATGGAGTCGCGGATCAACGGCGTCTCGCTCGGCCACTACCCGGATGTTCCGGAAGGCGGCGTGATCTGGGTTTTTGCCCTTAAGTAACTTTCACCGCGGAGGACGCGGAGGACAGGAGGAAAAATCCTGTGCCTTCACCCCTCGAAGGCAGGATTGAACCTCCGCGTCCTCTGCGTCCTCTGTGGTAGGAAACGATGACAAAGGAGAGCGCCATGTGTGGATCGACGACGGTGCACAGTCGGCTACTCTCGAACGTCGGCGTGCTGATGGTGGGCCTGAGCGTTCTGGCCTCGTCGGCGTCGGCGCAGAGCGGCGGTTCGTCAGCCGTCATCAACGGACACATCCAGGATGAATCAGGCGGCACACTGCCCGGTGTCACCGCGACGCTGTCGAGTCCCGCGCTGCAGGTCCGGCAGATCGTCACGGTGAGCGACGCCGACGGAAACTACCGGTTTGGAGAGCTGCCGGTCGGGGTCTACACCATCAAGTTCGAGCTGGCGGGCTTCACCACGTTCATCCGCAACGAGCTCCGCCTGCCCGTCGGTTTCGTCGCACGCGTCGACGTGATCATGAAGATCGGCAACCTCGAAGAATCGGTCACCGTCACGGGCGGCAGCCCGGTCATCGACGTGATGACGACCACCACGAGCGTGACGCTCAACGCCGAGACGCTCAACGAGATTCCGCGCGGCCGCGACCTGAGCATGGTGTACAGCATGGCGCCCGGCGTGACGCTGGCCGGCACGCCCGATGTCGGCGGCAGCAACATGGCCAATCGTCAGAACATCTCGGCCGGCGGCGTGGCGCTTCAGCCCAAGCTCCAGATCGAAGGCATGAACATCGTGCTGAGCGACGATCAGAATTCGGGCGTCTACTTCAACTCCGACACGCTCGAAGAGATTCAGATCAAGACCGCCGGCAACGACGCCTCGGTCGGAGTGCCCGGCATCTCGATGGTCGCCGTCATCAAGTCGGGCGGCAACGACTTCCACGGGCTCTACAGCGTGAGCGACCAGACGCCGAGGCTGCAGAGCAACAACCTGGACGATCATCTGCGAGCGCAGGGTCTCACCGCGGTGCAGCCGGTCAAGACGTTCTACGACTACCAGGCCGATCTTGGCGGGAAGATCCTCCAGGACAAGCTCTGGTTCTACGGCGCCTACAGCAAGCAGCAGAAAAACACCGGCATCACGGGGTTCGTCACCAATGCGGGCCCGGATGGCAGGTATTTGACCGGCGACGAGCCAATCGCCTACGCCACGACCGGCATTTCTCAATGGGCGATGAAATTTTCCTACCAGCTCACACCGAACAACCGGATGAATTACGTCTGGCAGCGGGGCAACAAGTTCGTGGGCGAGGACGGCGCCGGCGTACTCAGTCCGCTCGAACACACGCGCGACTACTCGAACCCGACGGCCATCAACAGAGTGGAATACCAGAGTACGATCAACTCCTGGTCGCTGTTCAACGTGGTTGGCGGTTACGCGGGCTGGTGGTCCGACTATTCCTCATATCGTCAGGCAGAAAAGTATGGCTTCCCGCTCGGCCCCAGCCGTCTCGATCGCGAGTCAGGGCTGACAACGGGTCCGAATGCGCAGAATACGGCGCTGCGGCCGCAGGACCGGTACATGGTTGACGCCGGCTACAGCTTCTTCCCACAGAAGTTTCTTGGCGGCCACCACCAGTTCAAAGCAGGCCTGTCGTACTACCACGATCACGAGGCCTGGTACTATCCGACCAACCGATCCGATATCGGGAACTACGTCCTGGTCAGCGACCGGGTCAATGGCGTGTCCGGAACGCCGGTGCAGATCCAGATCGCCGACCAGCCGGTGTACCCCTCGGACATGGAACAGGAGTACGCGTTGTACCTGACCGACACCTGGAGGGTCACCGATCGGCTGACCGCCAACCTGGGTGTGCGTTGGGATGACCAGCACGTGTACCTGCCGGCGCAGAACCATGACGCGAGCCCGGATTTTCCGACGGTGTGGCCGGCCGGGCAGTATCCGTTTACCGACCTCGTGAAGTGGCAGCGCACCGTGCCGCGGCTGGGACTGGCGTGGGATGGCCGGCGACTGGGCGTGTTCAAAGTGTCGGCTGGCCTCTATGGCTATGTGTTCGGCGCCCAGCGAGGCATCAGTTACAACCGGAACGCTTTACAAACTGCGACGTTCACCTGGCACGATCTCAATGGCGACAAGCTCTATCAGCCCGGCGAGGTGAATCTCGACCTGAACGGCGCCGATTTCGTCAGCGTCAACGGCGCCATCGGCAACATCATGAACCCGGATCTCAAACAACCGCGGTATGCGGAGTACGCGACGAGTTACGAGCACGGGCTCGCGCCGAACCTGGCATTCAGCGCGTCGTACGTGTACAGGCGTTCCTCGGATAACTACGACATCCCGGGACCGAATGTCGCGCGTCCCTTGAGCGCTTACAACATCCCGATCACGCGCAGGGATCCGGGACCGGACGGCGTCCTCGGAAATGCCGACGACGGCGGAAGAGTGACGTTCTACGACTATGCGCCGGAGTATCGCGGCGTGGCCTTCGTGAAGAACGTCGTGGGGAACAGTCCGCTGGCCAACTGGTTTCACACGGTGGAGTTCACCGTGACGAAACGTCCCACCAGGCGGTGGCAGGGCACGGCCTCGTTCTGGA
>QHWF01000671.1 GCA_003222455.1 Acidobacteriota bacterium | reverse complement strand
CGAACACCGGGCGAAGAGCGGCCGCGATGGCAGCCAACTCCACCAACTTCACCGCGAGCCCGATCACATCGGCCTCGTGTGCCTTCCCCGCGAAAAATTCATAGGCCAGGATCGATCCGGCGGGCAGCAACACGGCGCCAAGCCGCCAGATCCTCCAGCCGGCGATCGCGAGACCCACGGTTGCGAGCAGCGCCACGAAATAGAGACCGAACATCACCTGGCGCTGGAGCTCGACGACGGGGATCAGGACTAGATGTGCGCCTGCAGTCGCGAGCAGAAGCGGCGCGGGGACGCGCGCGTCCCAGATATCGATTCGACTTTGGTCGCCGGACCTCCGGATCAGGCCGGTCAGGCTCCCGCCGGCCGCGGCTCCGACCGCAAGACCAACCACTGCGACCAGGTACTCCGGAGTGAACTGAACCATCGCCGCCCACCGCCTTCAGTCGTTATGAGTACCTAACGAGGAGGGTTACATAGTGCGCCCCGGATTTCCTGGAGTCGGATTATTGGAATCGACCATGCTGCTGTCCCACCAAGACACTGGAGGACAGCATGGGAAGACGCGGTTACACCGCGGAGTTTCGTCAACGGGTGTTGGACCTTGTCGCGGCCGGACGCCGCGTCGAGGACATCGCTCGCGACCTGGGTATCAGCGACCAAACGGTGTACAGCTGGCGCCGGCAAGACCAAGTCGACCGCGGACTCGAGAGCGGCCTGACCACGGCGGAGCGCGCCGAGCTCATCTCTGCTCGTCGCCGCATTCGCGAGCTCGAGGACTGAACTAGCTGTCCATCGCAGGGCTGCCGAGTTGCTGAAGGGCGCCTCAACCCCAAAAGGTTCGCGGCAGTCGAGGTGATAGCCACCGAGGGGCTTCCGGTGAAGCTCGCCTGCCGCGTACTCAAGGTTTCGGAGTCGGGCTACTACGCAAGACGCTCACGGCCGCCCTCTGTGCGATGCGTCCGGCACGCATGGCTGACCGACTTGATCCGTCGAGCACATTTCGCCTCGCGAGGCACCTATGGCATTCGACGAGTTCATGCCGAACTGCCGTTGGGGCAAGCTGTCCCGGTCGGACACCAAGCGGTGGAGCTTCTGATGCGTCGAGCAGGCATCCAGGGCATCTCGGGCCGACCGAAGTTCCGCCGAGTTCCCGGGGTCATTACCGCGGCCGATCGTGTTGAGCGGCAGTTCCACCGGGACAATCCCGATGAGCTTTGGGTCACTGATGTGACCGAGCACCCAACAAGAGAGGGCAAGATCTACTGCGCCGTCGTGCTGGACGCATGGTCACGGCGCGTGATTGGGTGGTCAATCGATGGTTCACCAAGCACCGCTCTTGTCACCAACGCTCTTGGCATGGCAATCGACCAGCGGCGTCCGACCAACAGCACCGTGATTCACAGCGACCAGGGCACTCAGTTCACGTCTTGGGCATTTACTCGTCGTGCGGTCGACTCGGGACTTCTGCCATCGATGGGCTCGGTCGGTGACTGTTTCGACAACGCCGTGATGGAGGCCTTTTGGAGTCGGATGCAGGTCGAGCTGCTCGACCGAAAACGATGGAGCACTCGCGTTGAGCTCGCTAACGCAATGTTTGAGTACCTCGAGATCTTTCACAACCGCAAGCGTCGCCATTCGTCGCTCGGTATGCTCACACCCGTCGAGATCGAAGCTCGACGTCGTCAGCCAACGACAGCAGCATGACTTCCAATTATCCGGCTCTACCTAAGCCAGGACACCCCTCAGCCTCCACTAAACCCAGGGAAGTTCATCCAACTGAAACCAGCACCTCTTCGAACTCATCGCTCGACCATCGGCTTCGGATGTGCTCCGCGGATTCCCAGACACCGATTATGAAAAGAGCGCCATTCCCGACTGCGCAGTGGTGCCGCAACTCGCCGAAAGAAGTTGCCCCTCCCCTGCTCATGATCAGCGCGTGTGCTCGGTCGTACGCCTGCGTCACTCGTCGATATCGCCGTCAAACCGGGCAATCAATAACGCCGCCATTCGTCAACTCCCACTAAGTTATCTGTGCTGGACATGATGGAAGGGTGCCTCCTGGCCGGCCCCTGATGACATCCACGAACAAGGTTGGAGTCGCCAATATCATTCCTGAACCGCCAGGCTTGGTGTCCGGTTCGAAAATTACGTCGAAGGCTCGAACGGACGGATGAGAAGCGGCCAGCCGGCGTGCGATCTAAGGAGATTCGACCCGATCAGCGGCGGCAGCCCCCAAGTCGCGCGAACGCTGACCGCGCGCCCGGCTGTGCATCTTGCTCACTCAGTGAGAGCGGCAGGCTCGCTCATAGCAACAACCGGCACAATTTCAGCAGGTTCGTCTGGAAGGATGGCTCGCCGCACGCCCGATGGGCTCAAGGCCAGATGCCCAACGAGCTCTCATCCCCAGACTCCGATCTTCTCTACGAGGCCGACTACCTTTCCGTTTTCATCAAATTGAAGTCGTTCCAGGCCAGCCATTAGTGGGGTGTTGACGTGTCGCCGAAGACGAAGTGACTTTAATTCGCCGGACCTGTAACGGCTGGGGGGCAGCAGCTGCGCGACACGCTGGGGCGAAAACCTTAACACCCGACCAGCGTCACGCAACCGTCAGGTGAGCGCGTCGAACCAAGTCGACAGCCACCTCAGCCCACTCCGGCCTCGCGGATTAGCACACCGAACGAGGCGGCAGGAGCAGCTCCTGCCGCCTGCAAAATCTCAGATGGTCAAGACTACGGCGTGGGATCGGCGTATGAGCCGCCGAAGATGTCGCTGTTGCCGAACGTGGCGGGGCAGTCGGTGCCCGGCGCCGGCCGCGGCACCGAGGTCCCAATCCGCAGCGAAAGCCTCCAGGCGTCGATCGCAGGGCAGTCAGCCCCGTTGCGGGCGTCGTTCCACACCGCGGCGCCGTATGTGCGCGTAGCGGCAGCGTAGACATAGTCGCCGAGGAACTCGCCGACGAGGTTGTTCTGCGAGGAGCCGCGGGCGTCGCCAGACGCGCCGCGGTTGAGCTCGGACCAGTTCGCAAGCGCGCCTCCGCTGCTTACGTCAGCGTGCTTGACGACGCCGACGAGCGGTCGTGGGTTCGCAGTATCGGTCTGGTACGGGGCGGTGAACGCGTTGTAGACGAGATATACGTCAGTGCCGTTCGGGGAGATTGCGACCGCGCTGTAGAGCGGCCGATCTCCGGCCGACTGAACTGCAGCCGGAGCGGACCAGGTCACGCCACGGTTGGTCGATAGTTGCAGGAGTGCCCTCTCATGGTTGAGCCCGAGGCTTGCGTCGTTGTACGTGAGCACGATCTCATTGGTCGCGTCACCGCCAGTCGGGGCACCGTTCGCGATGTCAACGCTTGGCGCGTCGAACAAGTCATTGCGTGCGCCGGCGACGCCATCCATCACCGGCCGGCCCAGGACCGGGTCGAAGACGCCGGCATTCGTGACTGGGGCGATGAGCTGGAGCGTGCCGCTCCAAGTCTTGCCGCCGTCGAACGATCGCTTCATCGCCTCGAACGTCTGGCCGTTGCGGTTCGCCACACCGAACACATAAACCACACCGTGGCTGTCGGTGCGGACCGTGCAGCCGTCCGGCTGGGTGTTGATGCCGTTGTCGCTCGCCGGGGTCACCTGGTGGACCGTCCACGTGTCTCCGCCATCCGAGGAGACGGCGATTTTCAGTGGCGTCGGAAAGGCGCGGCCGTGACTGTCGCTGCGGAAGTCGGCCCAGCAGACGTAGACGTTGCCGAAGAATGAGCTGGTCGCGGCGTTGTCGACCCAGACCTGCTCCTTGTCACTAAACGTCGTCGCGCTCTGCCGCGAGATCAAAACCGGGGGGCTCCAGGCCGCCTTAACGCTGGCCGCCGCCCCTGCGACGTCATCCGTGCGGGAGACGCCGATCGCCTCGAACCCGAGAAACGTTCCGGCGAACGAAGAGGTGAGGTTCGCGTAGTAGAGCCGAGAGCCGTT
>QHWF01000638.1 GCA_003222455.1 Acidobacteriota bacterium | reverse complement strand
AAGCGTTCGCCGCGGAAATCGGCCTCGGCAAGCCGGCGGTGCTGGATCATCGTTCCCATCGCGCCGTCGAGCACGAGGATGCGACGGGAGAGGAGCTGGTGGAGCGTATCGCGGAGAGGAGTCATGGGCCCGTGCTTCTTGGCGATCGTGGTGGTCGTTGTGGCTCGTGTTTGGTGCCCGACGCGATCAGCACCGTGAACGGGTCGCCGGCTTTGCGCGCGCCGACGGCGACCCGCACGTTGTGCAGCCCGGCGCCGGCCAGCAACCTTTTCAGCTCATCGTCGCAGAACCCGAGCCGCCGATCGCCAAGCTTACCGCGCACCCATTCTTCCTGATGGGCCCGCAGGTCGAGCACCAGCACACGGCCGTTGGGTGCGGTGATGCGTTCCGCCTCGGCGACGGCCTGCGCCGGATTGTGCGCATGATGGAGCGCCTGCGACAACATCGCCACGTGCACCGATCCCGTTCTGATGGGCAGCTTGTCGAGCTCGCCTTTCTTCCAGATTACGTTCGACACGTGACGCCGCCCGGCCAGCGCCCGCGCCCGCCGCAGCACGAGCTCGGAGCGATCGACGGCGATGACGCTCGAAGCCCAGCGCGACACCTCGATGGTGAGATAGCCTTCGCCGCAGCCGAGATCGGCGACGGGGACGCGCGGCATCAGCAAGCCGAGCGCACGCGACCATGCCGCCCAGCTCCGGCCCGGCACGAGCTGCCGGGCGTCGCGCGTGTCGGGCCCGGCGTGCGCGTCGAAGTTCTCCTTGCGCAGCCGGAGCACTTCCTGCAAGCGCGCGTCGTCGGCGCGGACGAGCGCGTCGTTCGCGGCTTCGTCGAACTGCGCGCGCAACACCGGCGAGAGCAGGTGATCGCCGGACGCCGCGAGCGCCGGCGCGAGCCGGTAATAGCTGAACCCGCCGTCGCGCTCCTCCGCCACGAGGCCGGCGTCCTTCAGCAGCCCGAGGTGGCGAGAGACGCCGGATTGCGCGAGCCCGAGGATGCCGGTCAGCTCGGTGACGTTCAGCCGCTCGTGCGCGAGGACGCGGAGCAGGCGCAGGCGGGCCTCGTCGCCGAGCAGCCGGTACAGCGCCGAGGCCTTTTCCACATCTATAAATCTACATTTATTGATTCAGATCGTCAATCGAGCGGGGCCAGTCGCTCTTCAGCAGCCGCGACAGCGACCGATCGGCCAGCAGCCGCCCCCCGGTCTGGCAGGTCGCGCAGTAGTTGCACTCGTTCTCCGCGTACACGATCCGCTGCACCGGACGGCCGCACACCGGGCACGGCTTCCTGAACCGGCCGTGCACCGCCATATCCTCATGGAATGCGGTGACCTTCTCGGGAAAGCCGGCGCCAGTCTGCGCCCGCAGCCGATCGATCCACCACGTGAGCGTCGCCCGGGACGCGTCGAACAGCCGCACGACCTCGGCGTCGGAGAGCGAGCGGGTCAACTTCATCGGCGACAGTCTGGCGCGGTGCAGGATCTCGTCCGAATAGGCGTTGCCGATCCCGCCGAACAGGTGCGGATCGGTGAGCGCCCGCTTGAGCGTATGGCTCTCGCGGGTCAACGCGTCGTGAAACTGCTCGAGACCGGCCTCGAGCGGCTCCAGCCCGCCCGGATCGTGCGCCGCGAGCGCCGCTTCGCCTCGCACCAGCTGCATCGACGCGCGCTTTTTCGAGCTCGCCTCGGTGAAGAACAACGTGCCGTGCGGGAATTCGAACGTGGCGAGCATCAGTCTCGGCCCCATGCCCGGCTTCTGTCCCGGCGTGCGCCAGCGCAGACGCCCCGCAATCATCAGGTGAATCACGAGAAACAGATCCTCGCCGGCGCCTGCCGGGCGGCCGAACCCGAGCACGATTCGCTTGCCGACACGTCTGACGTCGCGCACGGTGGTACCGGTGATCGATGTGATGGGCGGATCGACAGAGCGGAGGACGAACGGGCTCAGGACGGTGAGGCGATCGAGCCGCTGGCCGGCCACATGACGCGTCAGCGCCTCGACGTACACGACGACGTCAGGCAGCTCGGGCAATCAATCGTGTTTGAGCCACTCGACAATCTGCTCGCGCGTCCACTGATGATCGTCGTTCAGATGGAGGATAATTGCATTGAGCGGCAGCCGTTTCTGGCACCCGACCGGACATCGGCGCCGCACGTTTTCAAGGCAATCGAACAGACGATGCAGGCGGGGTCGAATCGAATGCGCTTCATGTGGATCGCGCGGCAGCGCATAAGCGCCCTCGTACGCGGCGCCAAGCGCACAGGACCCGCCCGTGTCGGAGAAGTACTCACCGAAGGCCTGACTCGGCCGGCGCTTCGCACCTTCCGCAATCGCCTCGGCGAGCTCGATTTGATCGGCGCGTGGGACCTGATGCATAAGGCCTCCGGATTGTCCGGTGAGCTGCACGGAGGACGCTAAGGACGCGAGGTTCAATCCTGCCCGTCGATCGTTCGACAACGCCCGACCCTGAGCTTCGTCGAGAAATGGGATGCTGCAGGATTTTTCCTCCGAGTCCTCCGCGTCCTCCGCGGTTCAACCAGCTGGACGCATTTTACGCTCGTCCGTCGCCAGGCGCATCTGTTCGGAAGCGGTCGCTGTTCGATTGGCGCGGGTGATGCACATTCGAGGTGATCCGGTCCGGGGACACCGATCCGGCGGTGGCAGACGTCCAAAGGGTATGCGCCTGATTCCTCTACTGTTTACGGCGATCCTCGCTGCCGGGCCCGTGGCGGCACAGCAGGCGCAACCGTCCTCGAAACCGGCGCCTCCGTCGCAAACCGGAGACGGCGCCGGCGAGCAGCCGCCGCCCGCGAACCCCGACGCC
>QHWF01000637.1 GCA_003222455.1 Acidobacteriota bacterium | reverse complement strand
TCGCCGAATCGCTCGACCCGGAGGAGTTTAAAGCCGGGCAGCGCCCGGCTCGGGGCGACGTGCACGCTGAAGGCTGCGACCCAGTTGCCATCCGCGCCGCGGAGTCCTACGCCCCGCGACTTGATGCCGCGGCGCGCCCGCGCCCACTCCCGGTGATGGGGCAACGGGATCCGGACGCCGGCCGCGGCGAGTGACCGGTTGCAGGCTTCCCACTCTGGAGAACCGTCGGCGAAGAATTGGAAACCGGGCTCGGCGACGCGCTCCACGGCGCGCCCCCGGCCCGCAGGGACGTACGGAAGCACCGCGACGCCGATGAAGTGCCACACGTACCACCACAACCATCCCAGCTTCACGAGTCCTGCCGCCAGCGTCGCCAGTGCGGCTCCGACAATACCCAGGAGAGGCGTCAGGACAATCGTGAGGGCGAGATTGAGCAATGCGCTGCCCACGATGACGCGACTGGCTTGCCATTCATGCCCCGTCATCGTCAACAGGTATCCGGCCAACCCTCCCATCGTTGCGCCGGCGACCTGGACGATGCTCAAGATCAGCAGTACCGGGTACCCCGCGGTGAAGGCAGACCCGTAGGCGTCTAACACCAGCGGGCCGGCGACGACCAACAGCAGGGCGACGGGCACACTGACGAACGCGCAGGTCTGGACGGTGCGCACGACGAGACGCTGCAGGTCATCCACCCGCGCGCGCGCGTGAAGATCGGAGACGGCCGGAAGCACGACAAAGATGATCGCCGTGGCACCAAGGCCGATCAGCGTGGAAAGCTGGCTGGCGGCGCTGTACAGTCCGGCATCGCGGGCGCTCAACAGCGTTCCCACGACCAGCACATCCGCCTGTTGTGACAGGATGAGGTTTGCGGCGGAGATCAGCATGAATCCCCGCACGGCGTGCATCCACTTGGCGCTGTCGTAGGCGGGCGCGGCCGCTGCGACGCCCGCGGGAATGGCGCGACTGAGAAGGACGAGACTCCCCCCGAGCGCGACCGCCGTCGCGGCCGCGTTGAGGGCGACGGCGCCCGCCGCGCTCATCCCGACACCGAGCGCCGAGCCGGCAAGGAGAACCCCACCGGTGAACAGGACCGGTCGTAACACCTGCGATGGCAGTTGGGCTTGCGGCACGCGCCGGAATCCTTGCAGCGCGCTGCCGCTGAACAGCAGCAAGGCACTGAGCGGCACGAGCGCACACGCCGCCCAGATTGCCTCCGCCATCNNNCGCGGCAATCAGCGCGATCGCCGAGGCGGTGCCGGCGACGCCTCGGAGCGCATAGCGCAAGAAGCCTTGCAGCAAACTGTTCTGGCGCTGGCCTTCATACGCGCTGACGAATCGGATCGCGGCGACGTCGAGCTCCAGCTTGCCGACCAGCACGGCGACGTTCACCCACGCGAGCAGGTAGCTGTACACGCCGTAGCGGGTGGCCCCCAGCGAGCGCGCCAGCACGATCTGCACGATGAATGATGCCGCGGCCCCTGCGGCGGTCCCGCCGATCGACCACCCCGCACCCCTGACCATCGCGCGGCTGACACCGCTGCGGTCGAGCAGGGCACCAATGTGCGTCGCTGCCCGCCCGAGCAGTCCCGGCCGGGGGATTGCTGCCGCGCCGCCGCTGGTCACCGCGTGGACTCCGCCGTCAGCGCGACCGACCGTTGGACGGGCCGATGGGGCAGGACGTCGCTGACGCCGTACAACCAGCCTTCGAATTCGACGTCCGACAAACTCGACGAGTCGATGATCCGGGGGAGGAGGAGCGGCGGCGAGGTCCGGGTCGCGAGACCGGGGTCGCACGTCGTTGCCGCCCGAACGCCCGCCTCGGCGAGCCACGGCAGGAAGGCGGCGTCGTACGCGCCGCTCGGATAGCAAAAGTGATCGGTGGATGGTTGGCCGATGTCCGCGAGGAAGCGCCGATTGTCGGCGATCTCCGCCAGGAACAGCTCGCGGTTCATGGGCACGCGATGCCGGTGGGTGTGCAGCTGCAAGTCGACGCCTGCCGAGGCCACGCGCCGCAGCTCGGCCGGGGTCATCAGATGCAGCACGCGATTCTTTCTCATGCTGCTGATGTCCACGCCCACAGCTTCAGCCAGGCGGTCGAGGAGCACGTCCTTCTCCTGGGCCGACCGTCCCTCGCGCAGCATCGTTTGCCGGATTCGCCTGCACACGGCAGCGCGACGATCCGCGGTGTGGAGATCGAGCAGGCCTGCAGTTCCAGTGAAGGGCTCCCCGTCGAGTCGCTGCGCCGCGCCTTTCCAGAGGATGTAGGAGCACGCTACGTCGAAGACGGGACGGTTGAACGTCGAGTAGTACGACGTCTGGTAGACCGTAACCGGGACGCCGAACTCCTGGATCACGGGATGCGCGCGCACGGCAAAGTCGTAGGAACCGTCGTCGAACGTGATCGCCACCGACCGCGGGGGGAGATCATTTCTGGCGAGGCGATCCACGGCTTCGCGCAGCGGCAAGACCGAGCAATTGTTCCCGACGAGCAGCTCCAGCCGGCGCGCCAACGCGTCCTGCGACATGTAGAGGGCCGGATTCCAGAGATGCTCGTCGTCGATCGAAATGCCGTGATATCCCAGGATGAGCAGCCGGTCGGTCCGCCAGCGACTGCGTCCCATGGCAGAGAACAGGCCCATCGACTTCGACGACGCCAGGACGGCGGTCTTGATACGTTTCAGTTTTGTCGGTCGCATCGCTTATGCCGCGTGGTCGTGCGTGCGGCGCCGGAGCAGATGCCGGAGCCGCGAGCGGTTCTTGGTGAGCATGAAAAACAGGAAGACCTCGGCGCGGCCGAACGCCGTCAGGTGTGCAGGGGTCCACGCGTCGGCATACCGCTGCAGCGCCGGCTCACCGGTCAGGGAAGCCAGCGACGACAGCAGCACGCAGTTCAGGTTGTGGTAGTGGGGCGGACAGAGATACCCATGCGATCCGTACCAGCTCCACTTTCCTTTATAGTCCCAGAACGGGAGGTTGTGCGTGAGCCCGTCGATCCCTTCGTCAAAGAGTCGTCGGATCGCGGGGTCGCTCGTCTCGGTGGCGAGGTCGTAGAGGCCGAGCAGGCTGAAGAGGTATCCGTCAAGCACACGCGGCGACGGCACGCCCGGGTACTCCTCGTATACCACGTGTCCCTCCTCGATCGTGCGTACGCCGCCGTCCGCGACGGTCCGCGCAAATACGACCGCGGCCCCGCGGCATTGGTCCAGCAGCTCCGTCTCCCCGGTAATCCGGTAGGCCCGTACGAGGAGGCTGATCGCTAGTCCTTGCACCATCGCGGAAATCCACGGCGCTTTGAGGCGGCAGGCCCCTTCGTCCCAGTCGACGGTGAACGGCCACACGACACTGCCATCGGCGCGAGCGACCGCATGGTTCCGCAGCCAGTCCGCCTGCCGCATGGCAATCGCCTGGCGCGACACGTCCTGGCGCAGCGAACGCTCCAGGCTCATCAAGCCATACCAGGCGATATAGGCGGGATTGTAGGTGTGAAATTGGCGGGAGCGCTGGATCGGGATTCCATCCGCGTCCGGCTCCATCGCGTCGAAGAACAGACGATCGCTGTACACGTAGTAATGCAGGGACGCCTTCGCGCCGGCCGCTGGGACCACTTCCACCGGGTAGTCGAAGCGGAAGTCCAGCAGTTCTTTGCGGAGCGCGCCCGCGGCCCACCACAGCGGCTCGAAGACGCCATGCCACGGACGAATCGGTGCGAGTGCGGTCATCGCTGCGCGTCAGTCGGACGCATCGAACACGCCCACGATAGCTGCCGCCGCATCCCCGTTTCCGTACAACGGCGGGTGCGACGAATGACCGCGACTATGCTGGTCGAGCGCGGCCACGATGGCGTCCGGATCTGTGCCTGCGAGGATGTTCCAGCCGACCTCGACCGTCTCGACCCATTCCGTCTCGTTCCGGAGCGTGACGCATGGCACGTCCAGATAGTACGCCTCCTTCTGCACGCCCCCGGAGTCGGTGAGGACTGCGGCGGCCGAGCGCTCCAGCTGCAGCATGTCGAAGTAGCCCACCGGTTCGATGACGCGCACCGTCGCCGCGGGCGTGAGCCCAAATTCTTTGAGGCGCTTCGCGGTCCGTGGATGGAGCGGCAGCACGACGGGGCGATCGAGTCGGGCGAGACCGGCGAGGATTCCGGCCAGCCGTTCCGGCTGGTCGGTATTCTCGGCCCGATGCACGGTGCAGAGATAGAAGGCAC
>QHWF01000636.1 GCA_003222455.1 Acidobacteriota bacterium | reverse complement strand
GGCTTTCACGACGTCGATCAATCGCGGATCACGCATGTGCCGCAACCGGTATTCGACCGGATCGGCCTTGACGCGTGCCGCGATCTCGTCCATGAACGACTCGTGCGCGAACGTGTTCTGCAGACGGTTCGGCGATCGCAGCGGACCGGTGAAGAACGGCGATCGCGCGGTGTGCGTGATCACGCGCTCGCTCTGCACCGTTCCCGTGCCGCCGCACGCGCTGCCGATGCAGCCTGCGACATACGACGGCGCGGCGTTGCTGCCGTTGTCGAAGCGACCCGACGGCGGCGGTGCCGGAACTCGCGGATTGAAGGCCGCCGGCTGGAATCCGGCGAGCATGCCGGTGACGACGTTGCCCGGCGTGTCGTAGCCGGGACGGTTGCCGAGCGTCGCCGACCACGATTCGTGATCCCACGCGACGATGGTGCCGTCGCGATCGAGTCCGACACGCTGGTCGATGACGTAGGCCTGGCCGTAGTTCTCCCACGCCATTTCGTCCTTGCGGGAGAGCTGCACGCGCACGGGACGGCCGGCGCCCTGCGACAGCAGCGCCGCGTCGTACGACACCGTGTCGGCGCCGTTCAGACCGTAACATCCCGATCCGCGGGTGAAGACCACCCGGACCCTGTCGGCGGGCAGACCGAGAAGTGCCGCGACCCCACTGCGCGTTGGATAGGCCGACTGCGTCGGCGACCAGATGGTGGCGCGATCCGCCTGCACGTCGGCGACCGCGCACGAGCTGCCGACCGATCCGTGCATCTGGTACGGATGGTGATACGTCGCTTTCATGACGGTGGCCGCCCGCGACAGCGCGGCGTCCACGTCGCCTGAGTCGACGACCCGCGTGTCGCGCGACGGCTGCTTCCGCAGCGCCTCGTAGAACTCCCGTTGAGGCGCGATGCCGGTGCCTGGCGCCCACGTCGGCTTCAGCTTGCCCGCCGCTTGAATCGCCTGCCAGGGCTTTTCGCAGACGACACCGACGAAGTTCTTCTTCACGACGACCTTGATGAACCCTGGCAGCCCGCTCACGCTGTGTTCGTCCACGCTGACGAGCGTCGCGCCGACCTCCGGCGGCCTGACGACCGCGCCGTGAACCATGCCGGGGACGCGGACGTTGTGGACGAACTGGAATTGGGCGGTGACGAGCGCCGGCAGATCGACGCGTGGAACGGAGGTGCCGAGCACCGTCCACGAGCGTGGGTCCTTTCGCTTCGCGTTCGGGTTCAGCGCCAGGCTGAGTTTCTTCCCGCCCACGAGCTCGCCGTACGTGACCTTCTTCGATGCGTCACTCGTCGCGGTGATCACGCCGTTGCTGACCGTGAGTTGATCCGCCGGAACGCCGAGACGGTCGGCGGCGAGGCCGACCAGCGCTTCGCGCGCGGTCGCGCACGCGAGGCCGAGGTTCTCGTGATTGAAGTTCGCGGGATGTGACTGGCTGCCCGACGTCGTGCCCTGGTCGGGCGAGATCGACGTGTCGCACATGACCAGCGTGACGCGATCGACCGGAATGGCGAGCTCCTCGGCGATGAGCTGCACCTGCGTCGTGTGGATGCCTTGTCCGAGCTCGCATTTTCCGGTGTACGCGGTCACCCGGCCGTCGGCGCCGACGCCGATCCAGGAGTCGACCTGCTTCGCATCGATCTGCGAGCGCGGCGCTCCGCCGCCGCGCCCCTGGGCGAGCATCAACCGCTCGCCGATCACCGCCGCGCCGAACGACACGACCAGTGCACCGGAGCGCCCGAGAAAATCACGGCGCGACAGTTCGCCGCTCATGACCGCTGCTCCTGCGCCGGCTTCGCCATGTCGGCGCTTCGAGTCCCCTGGACGTAGCGCCTGATCGCGTCGTACATCCGATTGTGCACGAAGCAGCGGCACAACACGCCCGACATCGCCTGCTTGATCTGCGGCTCGGTCGCTTTCGGGTTCTCATCGAGAAATGCTTTTGCGGTGAGGATGACGCCGCTCAGGCAGAAGCCGCACTGCGCCGCCTGCGCGTCGATGAACGCACGCTGGATCGGATGCGGGTTGTCGATCGTGCCGAGGCCTTCGAGCGTCGTGATCGCGGCGCCCTGCATCGTGGACACCGGCGTCACGCACGAGCGAATCGCGCGGCCACGCGCGATGACGGTGCAGGCGCCGCATTGTCCGAGTCCGCAGCCGAACTTCGGGCCGCGCAGGGCGAGGTCGTCGCTCAACACGTACAGCAGCGGTGTCGTCGGATCGACGTCCACGGTGTGCGCGCGGCCGTTCACACGCAACGAGATTCTGCTCATCTGGCCAGCTCCAAAAAAACGGAGGTTAACACCGTTTTCACTCCGATTACCCGATTACCCGATTCAAAAGAGGGTGACCGTCACCAGTTCTCCCTCGTCAACTCCGCTCGCATCGGATTGAATTTCGATGTAGCCATCGGCCTGCGACAGGCTGGTGATATCTCCGGATCCCTTGAATGCGGGGAACGCGGCGCCGTCGCGCAACCTCACGGTGTAGAACTGGTGGCGTCCCGCGGCAGAGACAATGGTGCGTCCGAGCGGAGCGATGATCGTCCGCGGGACGTGTGGCGGGAGGCGGGCCATGGCGCGAAGAAAAGGGACGAGCAGGATGTAGGCATTCGACAGGCACGAGGTCGGATTGCCGGGCATGCCGAAAAACGGGGTGCCGCGCACGCGCGCGAACGCGGTGGGCTTGCCCGGCTTCACCGCGATGCCGTGGAAGATCATCTCTCCACGCGAGCGAATCGCGTCGACGATGAGATCGCGTTCGCCCACCGAGCTCCCACCGGAAAACACGATGAGATCGGCGTGGGCGGCCGCGTCGAGCGCCGTGATCAACGCCTCGACGGTGTCCTCGGCGCTGCGCCGCGGCTCGGGGATGCCGCCATGCGCGGCGACGATCGCGCCAAGCGTGAACCGATTGACGTCGAAAATCTGTCCAGGCGCGAGCGCTGCGCCCGGCTCCACGACTTCGTTGCCGGTGGAGAGAATCGCCACCCGTGGTTGTGCAAACACCGCGACATCGGCGCAACCAATGGCGGCGAGGGCGCCGACGCGGCTCGGCGTCAACAGGTCGCCCGCGGCGACCACGCGCTCGCCGGCCGTGATATCCGCGCCGCGGCGGCCGATATTCTGACCGGCGGCGGCGGGCGCGAAGATCTCGATTCGCTCGCCGCCCGGTCTCGCCGTTTCCTCGACCATGACGACGGCATCGGCTCCTTCGGGCAGCGGCGCTCCCGTTGCGATTTCCGCGCACGTGCCGTGCCTCACAATCGCCGATGAAACCTCGCCGGTGTAGATTCGTCCGAGCAGCGACAGTGACGCCGGAGTCGTCCGCGTGGCGCCGGCGATGTCCGCGGCGATCACCGCGTAGCCGTCCATCGCCGATCGCGCGAACGGCGGAACGTCGATTGGAGACGCGACGTCACGCGCCGCTACGCGCCCGTTCGCGTCGTCCAGGCGAACGCGCTCGGTCCGATCGATGGCCACCAGGGACGCGTGGAGCCGCTTGCGCGCTTCCTCCAACGAGATAGTGGTTGTGAAAGGTCGCATCGTGTTGGATCACAATCCCACCACGGAGGACACGGAGGACGGGAGGAAAAATCCTACTGGCTCAGGATTGAACCTCCGCGTCCTCGACGTCCTCCGTGGTGGCTGACCTCACCGTGCTGCTTGTTGCGCCAGGTGGCCCAGCTCCGGAATCAGCAATCGCTCCATGGCCAGTCTCACCGCGCTCTCCGATCCCGGCAGCGACACGATGATCCGGCCGGCAACAAGACCGGCCGTGGCGCGGCTCGCCGCGGCGGCCGATATTCTGACCGGCGGCGGCGGGCGCGAAGATCTCGATTCGCTCGCCGCCCGGTCTCGCCGTTTCCTCGACCATGACGACGGCATCGGCTCCTTCGGGCAGCGGCGCTCCCGTTGCGATTTCCGCGCACGTGCCGTGCCTCACAATCGCCGATGAAACCTCGCCGGTGTAGATTCGTCCGAGCAGCGACAGTGACGCCGGAGTCGTCCGCGTGGCGCCGGCGATGTCCGCGGCGATCACCGCGTAGCCGTCCATCGCCGATCGCGCGAACGGCGGAACGTCGATTGG
>QHWF01000164.1 GCA_003222455.1 Acidobacteriota bacterium | reverse complement strand
GAATTGGCCTTCGCTGTGATGAGCCACCGGGGGTGTCGGCAGGTGAACAGCCGAGGAATCGACCAGTGGCGGGACCGATGCGCTGGAAGTCGGACGTCCGCACATCGACGACGCGGTTTGGGACGTCGCAGAGTAGCCGGTAAACCCTGCGGCGTTTTATCGCGAGTTAGACCGGATGGGAGCGCCTGATATCCGTGGACGACGTCGAACGGACCATCCCGGCGTAGCGCGTCGTACTGCCGCCTGAGGCCGCGCGGCGATCCTAGATCGCGAGTCGTCGCGCCCAGGAGCGGATAGGTGCAGGTGCGATCGTGCTAGCGCAGCACGTAGACGAAGAGGTCGTGGCGGCCGGCGATCCGCTCGATCAGCCACAGGATGGCGGGTGTCACGCTCCCCCGGCCGCTGCGATCCACGCCGCCGGCGACGACGAAGGCGATGCGCATCAGGCTAGGCCGATGTCAGCGTCACCTCGGACTCGCCGGCCTCCGGCGCCGCGCGATGATCCTCCATGTTCAGGATCGACGGAATGAAGAACGCGAGGATGCCCATGCTCATGCACACGGCGCCGCCGACGATGTACCAGATCTGCACGCCCAGACGATCGGCCACTGGGCCAGCGACGGCCAGGCCCAACGGCGAGATTGCCGTGGCCATGCTCCCCATCAGCGTCAACACACGCCCCTGCATCGCCGGCGCGACGGTCGTCTGGAGAACCGCCATCAGCGGCCCGTCCGTCATCGAGGACATGACCGCGGCGAGGACCGTTGTCGCCAGCGCCATCCAGAACATGGTGGCGGGCGTCAGGCCGAGCAGCAGGAAGCCCAACCCCACGCCGATGAGACCGGTGAGCGACGTCTGCATGCGCCGGCGGAAACCGCCCCAGACGCCGAGGGCCATCCCGCCCGCGGTGATGCCGATTCCGAACGCCGAACTGAGCGAGGCGAGGTGCATGGCCGCGCCGCCGAAGTGCTTGGTCACCAGAATCGGCAGCAACGAGGTCGCCGCCGTGAGGAAGAAGTTGATGGCCGTGGCCATCACCAGGATCGCCATTAGGCCCGGCCAGCTCGTGGTGTAGCGCAAGCCGGCCCGCATCTCGGACCAGAACGGCGCCTTCGCCGTCGACGTGCGCCCGGGTTGGGGGATGGCGATTACGGTCAGGGTGCCGACTGCCAGGACCGCGGTCAGCACGTCGACCGCCAGAACCCCAGGCGTCGGCAGCACCCCGAGGAGCAGTGCGCCGATTGGCGGGGCGATGATGATCATCCCACCGTACAGCATCTGGTTGAGCCCCGCCACTCGCGCGAGCTGGTCGGGCGGGACCATTAGCGACGTGGAGGCTTGAGCGGCTGGAAACTGGAACGTGCCCACCGCCGCGCGCACGAAGAGCGCGAGGTAGACGTGCCAGACCTGAACGACGTCCAACGCGAAATCCACCGCCAGCGCAAGCGTGGCGAGCGCCACCGCGCCGTCGGAGGCAATCATGATCGTTCGCCGGCTCCAGCGATCCACGAGGACGCCGGCGACCGGCGCGAGAAAGACGTTCGGCAGGACGCCGACGAGCGTCGCCGTCGCCAGCACCGTCGCCGAGCCTGTGGTCTCAGTCAGCCACCAGACGAGCGCGAACTGCACGAGTTGGGTTCCGAACAGCGACAGCGCCTGGCCGGTCCAGAACGTAAAGAAGGTGCGTGCCCAGTTCGTGGATGATGCGGTCATGCCATGGGGCTTTCATGTTGCCTGACTAATCATTCAGCGCGGCACCCGCTTCGTCCCGTTCAGCTCCTCCTCTGTCTGCAGGATGTTCGGCGCCGCTAAGTACTCGAAGAAATCCCACTGGCCGTATCGCTCGGCGAGCGTCGGCCTGACGGTGGCGGCAAGGGCGTCGCCGGTGAAGCGCCGCTGGCGCGCGTCCGACACCAGCCGACGGAGCGTCGCTAGGTACTCGCGGAACGCGGTGACGTCCACGGCCCGGCCGAGCCCGCCATGCCCGGGAACGAACGCCGAATCGGGACCAGCGGCCGACAGCGCGTCGAGCGTCTCGATCCACGAGGCGGTCGTCGCGTCGATCAGGTTTGGCAGCCCGCGGTGCCAGAACAGGTCACCGGTGAACACGACGCGCGCGTCGGGAATCGTCACCACCGAGTCGCCGCCTGTGTGCCCAGGCATCCACTGCACGCGAACGAGGCGTGACCCCAAGTGCAAATCCAGCTCATGGTCATATCCCATCGCCGGAAGAGCAATCCCCTCGACCATCGCTTTCAGCTCGGGATTCACCGCAGACCCGGACATGCCGAGCAGCCTCAGGTTTTCCGGTCTGATCCAGCCGTGCACGTTGCGGTGCGCCAGGACGAGGGCGCCCGCCTCGATGAACACGGCATTGCCAGCCGCATGATCGAGATGATGGTGCGTGTTCACGACGAACCGGACGGGCAGCTTCGTCCGGCGCCGGATTTCCGCCAGCAGCTGCTTCGCGCCGGCAGCCGACGCGAAGGTATCAATCACCACAACGCCGTCATCGCCAATCACGAAGCCGGCGTTCGACCCTGTGGCCGGATTGGCCCCACCGATCGCCGCCCAGACGTTCGGCCCGACCTCGGTGAGCGTGAAAGGTAGATCCTGCGCGGGAGCGGCGGTCCACACGGCCAGCGTGAGCGTACTGGTGATGATCGTCCGTGTAATGTGCTTCGTCTCAGACATGGTGATCTCCCAGTCCATCGAAAGAGTTACCGCAAGGGTCAGCTTTACGTTGGCGCCCCCGACGTCATTCGCGTTCGAGGACGATGCGCATGTCGCTGACGGTGTCCGTGATGCAGAGTTCCCCTCCGTCGGCTGACACCTCGTAGGTGCCCAGACCGACGACCTCGCCGTCCTTCTTGGCGATCACCTGGACCACGTTCGAGCCGCGCCAGCTGGCGACGACGCTGAAACCCGGGCGGTCATCCGACACGTGCTCGTGGCCATCGACATGAAGGGCCGTGCGATCGCGCTGCTCCTCGCCGGACTCGCCGACGAGCGACTGGGCGATTGTCATGACGTTGCCCCGCACGCTGAGCTGCAGCGTCGCACTCCGGAACTGGTTTGCCGGGGGCGGCTTCGATTTCCCGAGGTTCGCCTTCCAAGTACCGGCGAAGGGACTTGCGGCAGGCGCCGGACCTTCGACATGCCTCTTCAGCTGGATCCAGCTAGTAAAGCCGTACTGGCGTGCGAGCGCGTGCTGCGCGTCAGCGAGTCTGGCGACTGGCCGCTGCTGCTGCAGCGTCCGCAGAAGTTCCTTGGCTTCCTTCTTCAGGTACTCGAGGCTAGGGCGGTCCGGAAGGGCCCGATGCACCACTCCTCCTTTCGCCACGCGTCCGCTCGTCGGGCGAATGAAGGTGTGGATGCTCGGCTACGCGCAGAGCACAGGTGGGATCGTCCCTTTCCGCGGACGGGATGCAACCTGTCTTGCGTGGCGGATGTTACAGCAGGGGCATGGTTCGGGGCAAGCAGTTCGTCTGTCGTCGGTTGCCGAAGCGAAGGGGGACAGTGCGTGCCTGATTTGGTCCGAAGAATTTCGCCAGAGGCCTTCGTGTTTTGGCGTTCCGCTCAGCCAAAGCATGATGGATTGCCGAGGCGAACTCCACCGGCGGAAAGCTATGCAGAAAGAATCCGATTACCCCTGTGTAGTCGCCAAGGGGCGACCAGTTTTTGTGGGCGAGCTGTCCGTCGCCAGATCGGCGTTTTCGAGGACCCACGGCGAAAACAACGGCAGAGACATGACCGGCCGCGGTTTACATACTGGCGCAGTTCGTCGCGCCAGAAGATGCCCGACGGACGCCTGTTCAGCATCAGCGGGCGCTACGCGCTGTCGAGCAGTGAAAGGCTCGTCGACGCGCTCGGGTGAGCCGCGGACCGAATCTGCAATCGTGGCGACGCTTTCGCCATCGAGCCAACCGCGTCGATCTGCCATTTCACACCGCCGCCTTGCACACGTCCGCTGGCGCTGATCTTGCCCCTGCACCGACATCCCCTCAAGGACACCTATGGCGAATCTTAGCTGGATGCGATGTTTCCTCGCTTGCGTGATCACTGCGGCGGCCCTGCCGCGGTCCGTCGTGTACACCGCGGCGACCGCGCCGCACCAGCGTGACGGACGCTCGGTCCTGACGTCGACGGTCTCGCCGTCGGCAGGTGCGGCGTACGTGCAGCTGCCATTGCGGTTCGAGCCGGCGCATGAGACGAGCGGCGGCGATGTCTTTGTCGCACGGGGGGCTGGCTACGCCGTCGCGGTTTCAGCAGGCAAGGCGTCGTTGGTACTCAGGGCGCAATCTCAAGGCGAATCGCGGACGCTGACGATGTCTCTCGCCGGCGGCAACGCCGACGCGCGCGCGAGTGTTCGTGGCGCACTGCCGGGGATCTCGAATTACCTGATTGGCGGCGATCGGCGGAGCTGGGTGACCGGCGTCCGCGGTTATCGTGAAATCGAGTACCGCAGCGTGTACCGTGGCGTCGATATCGTCTATTACGGCCGTCAGCAGCAGCTCGAGTACGACTTCGTCGTCGCGCCCGGCGCGAACGCCGGACTGATCGCACTCGCGTTCGACGGTGCGACACGTGTGAGCGTCAGCCCGGATGGCGATCTCGTACTTGCCACAGAAAGCGGAAATCTCGTTCAGCGTCGACCTGCGATCTATCAGAACGACCACGGCGCACGCCGGGCCATCACCGGCGGCTACATCATCCGGCGTGGCGGAACGGTCGGCTTCAACATCGGCAAGTACGATCGCCGGCTGCCTCTCGTTATCGATCCGGTCCTGAGCTATGCCAGTTACCTCGGTGGCGTCAATCAGGACCGTGGGCTAAGCGTGGCGGTGGACGCGGCAGGCAACGTGATTGTGGCTGGCGTGACGTTCTCGCCCGATTTCCCGCTCGCCAATCCGCTCCAGTCTCAGAAAAAAGGGTCCGGCGATGCGTTCGTCGCGAAGCTCAATCCAACCGGCGACGCTCTTGTCTACTCGACGTACTTTGGTGGCGGCGGCTACGACGAGGCGAGGGATGTGGCCGTCGATGACGGGGGCAACGCGTACGTCGCCGGGTTCACCGACTCCTCGGATTTCCCGGCGTCGAGCACTATCGGATCCGCGCAGACGCGCAGACAGATGTTCGTGGTCAAGCTCGACTCCATGGGTGGCCTGGCGTATGCGACACAAATCGGCGGCTCGGGAAATGACAATGTCAGGGGCATTGCCGTAGATGCCTCAGGGCGTGCGCACATCGCGGGCATGACATCCTCGGCCGACTTTCCAGTCGTCAACGCTTGGCAGCGTACGCTCGGCGGCTATCCGGCGTATCGCACGCGCGATGGTGGTGCGGCGTGGACCGGACTCAGCGGGCTTCAGGTGTCGGCCGTGCGTGTGTTCGGGTTCGATCGCGCGCAGTCCAGTGCGACATACGCGGGAACCACACGAGGTCTGTTCAAGTCGATGGATGACGGGGCAACATGGACGCCGATAAGCCTGCCGCCGCAGCAGGTCTACGCGATCGCGGACCAAGCAGGAGCGTCGCCCGCCGTCTTTGTGGGCGGTGATGGCGGTCTGTACCGGTCGCGGGATCAGGGCGAGAGCTGGAGCCGCGTGTCGCAAAACCTCCTTTGGGTGACCGCCGTCGCCGTCACGCAGGTGTCGCCTGCCGTGGTATATGCGGGGATGGGTTTCTCGGCCAACATCCAAAGGAGCGTCGACGGAGGCAACACCTGGCTCGATACCGGTCTCGCGGGACCGGTACAACTTCTCGCGGCGAGCGGTAGCACTGTCTACGCGCTGACGAGCGCCGGTCTGTTCAGGAGCAGCGGCGGCGGCGCGTGGGTCGCGGCCAGCAGCTTTTCACACGAAGGCCTCGCCGGCGCCATCACCGCATTCGCGGTGGACCCCTTGAACCCGCAGGTCGCCTACGCGGGCACCTCGACTGGCCTCTTCAAGACCACCTCGGGTGGCGACGCATGGAGCAGTGTCCTGCCATCTTCCTACGTGGGCGCGGTGGTCATCGCGCCTTCCGATCCTTCGACGATCGCCTTCGCGATCTTGGGCGGCCTATGGATGACCCACGACGCCGGACAGACGTGGTCGCGGTCAGGGCTTCCCAGCGAGGTCCTGGCCCAGTTCGCGACGATCGCGGTCGATCCAGCCGACCGCGCACACATGTATGTCGGGTGCGTCATGAACCCGGACGCATTCGTCGCGACACTGAGCGCTGACGGATCGCGGCTCGAGTACGCGACCTACATCGGCGGAACGCGGTCGGAAGGGGCGACGAGCATCGCGGTCGATTCGGCCGGCAATCGCTACGTGACGGGCGACACGTTCTCCGAAGATTTCCCCACCGTCCAGCCGATTCAACCCGCGTTCGGAGGATTGTGGGATTCGTTCGTCGTCAAGCTCGGACCGGCCGGCGACCCGGTGTACTCGACGTATCTCGGCGGCTCGGCGACCGACTACAGTGCGAGAATCGCGGTGGATGGCACAGGCCGTGCCTATGTGACCGGCCTCACGTTGTCGACGAACTTCCCCGTCGTCAATGCTTCGCAGGCCGTGCATGGCGGCGGGTTCTCCGACGTGTTCGTCACCGCGCTGAACGAATCCGGCAGTGCGTTCGTCTATTCGACCTACCTCGGCGGCAGCGCGATGGAAAACGAACCGGGCCAGAGCCTTGGTCCTTCAATCGCGGTCACGCCCTCCGGCGAAGCATCGGTCACGGGTACGACGCAGTCCACGAACTTCCCCGTGACCGCCGACGCATGGCACCGCACGCACGCGGGTGGCGTGAACGACGTGTTCGTCAGCAAGTTCGACGCGGCAGGAATGCTGCAGTACTCCACGTTGCTCGGTGGACCCGGCGCGGATTACTCGCGCGACATTGCCGTGGATTCGATCGGGACGATGTTCATCACCGGGTGGACGGATTCGACGGACTGGGCGACGCGCGCGACGGTGCAGCCCGTCCACGCGGGATCGGAGGACGCCTTCGTCGCGAAGATCTCACCGGGTCCGACACCGCCCGACACCATCGCGCCGACCACGACCATCACGCTGTCAGGTACGCCGGGCGTCCCGGGCTGGTACAAGTCACCAGTGACGGTGTCGCTCTCATCGGTTGAAAACGACGGTGGGCATGGTCTCGCGTACATTGAATACAGCCTCACCGGCGGTCCGTTCAAACGCTATACGACGCCGTTCACCGTGACGGCGTCTGGCACAACGCGTGTCACCGCTCGCGCGACAGATTGGGCCGGCAATGTCGAAACGCCGCCGCCCTCCGCGACCGTGGCGATCGACACGACTGGTCCCGTTGTCAGTTTCCAGGTGACAGGCACGTTTGGCCTGGGCGGGTGGCTCAAGACACCCGCGACGGTCACGGTCTTCGGCGTGGATATCGTGGGCACCGGCGTCGAATCAGTCGAGTACCGCATCGGTAACGCGGTGTTTCAGAGCTACACGACGCCGTTTGTGATCTCGACCGAAGGCGTGACGCAGGTGACCGCCCGCGCGACGGATCGGAATGGCAACGTCTCGACGTCGACGAACACTGTTTCGATCGACACGTCGGCTCCGCGGACGAGCGTTGCCGTTGCGGGGACGTCTGGCCTCGCCGGCTGGTACCAATCGCCGGTGACGTTTTCGCTGTTGGCGGTCGATGATGCGCCGGGGAGCGCGGTCGCGACGGTCGAGTATCAGGTCAACGACGGCGCGTTCCAGATCTACGGGGCGCCTTTCGTCGTCTCCGCCCAGGGAACGACCCGGATTACGGCGCGCGCCCGGGATCGCGCCGGGAATGTCGAAAGCTCGCTCCCATCCACGCTGGTGATGATCGACACGTCGGCTCCGCGAACGAGCGTTGCCGTCGCGGGGACGTCCGGCCTCGCGGGCTGGTACCGATCGCCGGTGACGGTTTCGCTGTTAGCGAGCGATGATGCGCAGGGCAGCGCCGTCGCGACCGTCGAGTATCGCGTCAACGACGGCGCATTCCAGATCTACGCGGCGCCGTTCGTTGTCTCCGCCGAAGGGACGACGCGGATTACCGCGCGCGCCGCGGATCGCGCTGGGAATCTCGAGAGCTCGCTTCCATCCACGCTGGTGATGATCGACACGTCGGCTCCGCGGACGAGCGTTGCCGTTGCAGGGACGTCCGGCCTCGCGGGCTGGTACCGATCGCCGGTGACGGTTTCGCTGTCAGCGGTCGATGCCGCGTCGGGCAGCGCTGTTGCGACCGTCGAGTATCGCGTCAACGACGGCGCATTCCAGATCTACGCGGCGCCGTTCGTTGTCTCCGCCGAAGGGACGACGCGGATTACCGCGCGCGCCGCGGATCGCGCTGGGAATCTCGAGAGCTCGGTCCCGGCCGCGGTGGTAATGATCGACTCGTCGGCGCCGGCGGTGACGATTGCGTCTCCAGAACCGCGCGACTACCAGCACTCTGACACCCTGATGGTGTCGTTCTCGGCAACCGACAGCATGTCCGGCGTGGAGAGCGTCTCGGCCGCGCTGGATGGCGGCGCACTCCAGAACTCGCAGTCGATCCTGCTGCTGACGCAGACATTGGGCGCTCACACGAGCGAGGTGTTCGCGTCCGACGCGGCCGGTAATCCGGCCCACCAGTCGGTGTCGTTTCGGGTCGTCGCCACGATTGGCAGTCTCATCGCCAGCGTCAACATCTATGCGTTGCAGGGAAAGATCGATGCCTCGAAGCTGAGAGGCCTGCTGGCAAAGCTGAACGATGCCAAAGCGGCGCTCGATCGCGGCAACACGTCCGCGGCCTCGGCGAAACTGCGGGAATTCCTCGACCTGTGCAACGCGCAGAGCGGTCGCGGCATCTCGGTGGATGCTGCCGCCGTGCTGACAGCGGACACTGGTTACGTGCTCGGGACGTTCTAGGCAGTACCGGTCGAGCATTACTACTCGAACGCCATATAAGCTTATACCGTCAGGTCCGCGAATCACACAATGTGGTCAACCCTTTACCAGCTTTGTTTACAAGGCAATAATTCCGTATCAAATCATCGACCAGTTGAGTACTCCATTACCAAAATCTATCACTGTAAACGAGATGTGGGTTGACCCAGCAGTCGTGCCCGACTACCCATTCTCGATGGATTGGCACACCTCATTCACTCAAGGCACGGGTGTGACTCCTGCGGCTGATCCGTCACGGTTTGCTGACGGGATTGAAGGCGATAGTCCCAGTGCAACCCCACCGCCGAACTGCGACAACAACAGCATTTCTGATGTGCTGCATTGGGGACAAGCGTGGCAAGTAGGAGCTAGTAGTCCAAGTGCGGGCCAGAGAGTTCAAACAGACTATATCCAAAAACGTCTAGGAACGGCGGTACACACGTTCATCGTCTCGCCCCCGCAATAACCCGAAAGGTGACGGCAAATGATGAAGAGAGTATATCTGACCGTTTCAATCCTGTGTCTGCAGTGGACCCAATTCCACGCAGCACCCATGGCTGTCCGTGATCTATTAGAACTAACCAGAGAAGCTGATACGATAGTCCTCGGAAGAATCGTTGCCGCTCGTGATATCGGCCCTGGTGGATCTGGTGAGCGAGAACGCATCGTCGAAACCGACGTCGAGGTTGATGAAACCATCAAGGGCACCTCGGCGGCCGCGGTTAAATATCGATTCCGCTCTGCAACCGTGGGTCTCGAATCGCTGGACAGCATGCTACGCCAAGAGCGAGTGTTCTTCTTGAGGCGTTCAGGTACATATCTCGAGGCGGCGAATGAATACTACCCTTCGATTGTTGGGATCAGAAGCGTAGTGAGGGGCACGACAGAACCGCTCGATCGAGTAATTGAAATAGTCGGAGGAGTCATTCAAGCACCGACAGTGCCGACAGCAACGAGGGTGGAGGCGATCTACACGTTGTGGCGTATTAAACGTGCCACCGTTGCAGTGCCGTTGAGGCGGGCAGTCAATGAGCGCAATCTGGACGTGCGTCTGGCGGCCGCGGCGGCGCTACTGTCGATCGATGACTTAGGTGGCTGGCCGGCCGCCGAAGGCGTGCTCTTAGCTCGTTCTCCCGTAGTTCCAAACGACTCGGACTCGATGCATAACCTGATCGTCGCGATTACAGAGAGTGTCAAGAGTAAGCAGTCGATTCCATTTTTGGCGCGTCTTCTTCGATCGGATGATGCAAGGGTGCGTCGGGCCGCGACATCTGCATTAGGGCACGCACATGCGGCAGAGTCTATAGCCCCGTTGGTACAAGCGCTCGACGATCGAGATCAGGAAACGAGGCTCAATAGCATTAGAGCGTTCGCGGAGATCGCAGGGAAGCACGACCAAAGCCCCAGTGACGAGGCTTTCCGAAGAGACCCTGAGCGTTATGTGGCGTTTTGGAAGGATTGGGCCGCACGACGGCAGTGAGGCAAGAGGGGCCTCTGGGCCCGTCGCACGGATAGGCCAAGCGCTCTGTTGTTGGCGGAGGCGTTTCAAAATTCATTCTCGATATCTCTTGTTTCAGACTGCCACTGCCGGTAGGGTGGGCGCGTGCCGCGCCCGCCCACTTCCGAGGAACTTGTGACGAGTTGGCAGCACCGGTTCCGTTCCCGCGGAGTTCTCGGGGATATTTGCGGCTTGTCTCATGGATTCGTGCCAACGCTCCAAGCCGCACGCGAATTACAGATCCAAGATACTTGCCGGCGGCATGACCACGACCAGGGTCACGAGCACGAGCGGTGCGGCAGCGGTCGGGCTAACTCGAGGCGACGGGTGAGATTTCCGCGGCAGCGATCTTAGATCTCCGGACCTTGCCGCGACCATTGTTGGGACGTTGTTTCGAGCGCCGATGGATGCGACACGTCGCGGTCGCGCGCGCGCGCGAGGGGTCCCCTTGTCGTCTGTGTAGATCCGCGCGTCGTACTGGCCACGTGACACCGCGACGTACGCGAGTCGCTGGTTGACGAGCTTCTCGCTCGCGCGTTCGGTCTCGACGTGAACGAGAACGCGGCGGGCGGTCTGCCCCTGGCTGCTATGGCCTCGGAGCGTCGTTCAGAGGCGCGGCATCAGTCCTGTGTAGTCGCCAAGGGTTTACCAGACGAAGAGACCGAGTGCTCGCGGGCCGAGGGCTGCGGTTCGATCAACGAAGTGGGTTGGCGATTTCAGCCGTTTGGAATCAACGACTTGGAGATGGTGGCCCAGATTTTCACCGGTTGGAACCGAATGACCGACTGGCTAGGACGCGTCGCGGCGCTGCAGCGAGGGGCATGATATTGCCGGTCAATAATTTACGTCCTTATCGGTGCAAACCCAATTAGCAGAGCCAGCCCCAGTAGAGGCGTCTACGTCTTCCACGCTTTTGCGAACGGAGCGACGTTCACAGCAGGATCTTCAGCCGCTGTGCCCGAGCAAGAACGGCACCCAGGATCGGCGACAGTGAAGCTCGTATTGCAATCCGCTATGGCCGGTCCACTGGAATTCCTTGTCCGTGATGAACGCCTTGCCTTGAGTAAACCCGCTCACTCCAGACGGTCCAGAGTCCGGAATGCAGTATTTCGTGATTCGTGGCCAGACATCGGAAGGTGAACGTTCGTTCAGCACGGCCTCGACTTGCCCGTTACTGTGAATGCGATCCCACGGATAGTCAGGGGACAGAATCGAACCGAACAAGATGATGCGGTTCAGCTTGAGGTCTGGATACATTTGTAAACTGCGACCAATCGCCAACGTTCCGAAGCTGTGTCCAAGTGCTCCGGGTGCCGGATGATGGTGAAGATGGTCTTCGTAGGCCCGAAGAATGTCAGCCGCGACCGCATCGGACGTGCGCCGTCGGACGACTCCAAATAGGCGAAAACCATAATCGACCGGTTTGTGCCGGATCAAACCATCTTGCAACGCGGTGTTGACCTCCTTCTGCCATGCGCCGCGCGCCGCGCGTGTTCATCCCATGAACCGTTATCACCGCGCCGCGATACTGTGACGGCGCGCCTCGAATCTCAGCCTGTTCGTTGTAATCGTGGATTCTCAAGGGAAAGGATTATCGATGAAGCTCGCTCAGTAAGCGGTCTGTCGCAATGAAACGCGCGTCAAGGTCTGCTTCAGACAGCCAATGTTTTTCGCCACACTGCGAGCACTCAATAACGTCTGTAAACTCTCGCACATGCGAAGCTTCCTTTGCGATCCCATATCCCTTCGGGCAGTTCCAAAACACACGAACTTCGAGAAATCCACGAGCCACAAGATCGACAAGGATTTCTCTCAACAGCTTCTTTTCTAGTTGAACCGTCTTCGTCAGCACGCGATCATCCACAACAGCGGCCGGATCGTCGCTCAAAATCGACACCACGGCTGATTCGAGTCTGTTCAACTCTCCTTGCGACTGTGGACGACTAGCCCGCAAAATATCGAATACGGGCAATGACATGGCCTAGATCCGCTGGATCGACCTTAGCAGGAATGTATGCTTTCGCGTAGTCGATCGAGTCGCCGTTCTTCCCATCAATCTCTACGGTGGAGATGATCGAATGAACTTTACGTTGATGGTCTCCTTTTCCAATAAGCCAATACACTCGGACCGTTTGTCGCGCCACGCTCTTTTCGACGATTGCTTTGGTGTGTGACGGATGGTCGCGGATATCCTTTCCCTTGGTCTCTTCTCGCCGATTAGCGAATCGCATCGACGCCGACATGTCGAAAGCCTCATCGACGCTCATGAACGTCTCGTCACGCACGGCGATAATGCCCGGAAAGGCTGCGACCACGGGCACGGGCACAAGGTGCTCATCAAAATCGACAACCTTTAGGAGATCCTTTCGGAAATCGTCAAGCATCTGACGTGCAAGCTTCTCGTCTTTGCTGTGCACGTGGTCAACGCGCACTTCGACTTCGCTCGATTTCATATCTAGACGAAACAGGTTGATGGATCGACGACGAATCCTGTCGTAGATCACCGTGCGTTGAGTTTCAGTCTCTTGCGACTTCTCTTCATTGCGTTCCCAATAGTGAGTTGTGTAGATCTGCTTGACCGTGATGAACCGATCATCACGAAGCTCGTAGATGGTCCGCTTCGCCGCTGGATACTGTGCGTAGAACGACTCGTGGGGCTTGGCGGGCGCTTCGGTGAAATGCTTCTCGAAGACCTTTGGAAGCAGGGCTTTCTTGCCGTCCTCGTTCAGCATGAACAGAAAAATGTGCTGCCC
>QHWF01000635.1 GCA_003222455.1 Acidobacteriota bacterium | reverse complement strand
AGGGCAAGGCGGAAGAAGTCGAGCTCTTCGAGCTGCTGTGGGAGCAAAACGCCGATATCACCGACGTTGCCCAGACCGTCTCGCTGCTGCGCTCGCCTCAGGCGAGGCTGCGCCTGGTGCATCGGGGCCAAGACATCGTGCGGCGGCGCGGCAGCGAATCGATCATGCTCGGGCGCGACCAGACCTGCCAGCTCGTGATCGCCGATCACAAGGCTTCGCGACAGCATTGCACCATCGAGCGGCGCCAGGACAAGTTCATGCTGCGGGACCACAGCACGAACGGCACCTTCGTCACCGTCGAGGGCGAGCTGGAAGTGATGTTGCAGCGCGAGGAGTTCCAGCTGCGAAAGAACGGCTGGATCGCGCTCGGCCAGTCGCGCGCGGACACGCGGGAGGGGGTCGAGTTTTTCTGCGAGTAGCCAGGAATTCATGACGCAAGGTCATGAATAGATGACCCGCCGGACTAGATGGTGAGCGATCGCAGGTGTTTAATCCATACCCGCTTGAATACCTAGAGGAGAGGGAAATGGATTTGTCATCGTGCAACCGCAGCACAAGGCGCCGCGTCGCACTATCCGCGGCTGCCCTGGCAGTTCTGGCGCTCAGCGCCGGCAGCGCGCTGGCCATCAGCCAGAGCGGCGAGCAGAAGAACATGCGCCGTGTGGGACATACCGATCTGCAAGGGCGCCCGTCCTACCAGCCGAACATAATCGTGTATCCGGATGGGAGAACGATCGCGTTCGCCGGTACGCATGGCGGCAGCAAGCCCAACCCGCTAAAGGCCGGCAGCCCGGTCGAGTTCAATGGCACGATGATCGTCGACATCACCAATCCGGAGCGGCCGGTCGAGAAGGCCCATATCCCGGTGCCCGTCTCCGGAGGCCAGGCGCAGATGGCGCGCATGTGTCTGGGCTCGCAGTTGCCGGGCGGCATGCCGGGCCATGTCTATCTCCTGCGCAATATCCAGGGAAGCAGCGCCTCGGGCTACGAAATCTGGGATGTGACCAATGTCAGCGCGCCGCAGCCGGTGGCTGCCTTGCGCGGCATCCGCAGCACGCATAAGGACTGGTGGGAATGCAGATCGGGCATCGCGTATATGCCGGGCAGCAGAGACGTGCCGGCGCCCAATCGCTGGCGCACCAGCCAGTCGATGCTCGTCTACGACTGGGGCAATCCGCCGACGCCGGGTCTGGTTGGATCGGCGATTGTGGTATATCCGACCTACCCGAAATACATCCGCACCTACGGCGTACCCGGCGCGCAACCGAGTGCAACCGGAGGGATTCCCAACTCGCTGCACGGAGCAATCTCCACGTTCGAGCACCCGCAATTCGGCCAGAGGCTGGCGCGCGGTGCGGGCCCGGACGACATGATCGGCAACCGCATCTACGCTGCATGGGGCGTCGGCGACGACGGCATTCTCCAGATCATCGACCGCAAGAAGCTCCTGCCGTCGGCCTATGGCGGCACATGGGCCGGCGATCCCGACAATCCGTCGCAAACCGACATTCTCGCGGCGCAGGTGGGATACATGACCATGTCGCCGGACCAGGGCGGCCACACCAGCATGCCGGTGTTCGGCCTGCAGCCGAAGAGCTACGGGAAGTTCACCGAGTTCCTGACGCGCGATATCGTGCTGCTCGCCTCGGAAGCGACGTCCAACAAGTGCCAGGAAGCGCCGCACTGGAGCTTCGTGGTCGACGTCACGGTAGAGAACTCGAGGACTGCTCCCCCGGGAACTCGCGCCGAGCAAGACGCGGGGCAAGGGCCGATGGTCCTCTCGACGATGTCGGTCGATCCGCGCGATGGCGAAAAATATCCGCGTGGCAACTACTGCGACCGTGGCGCGCGCTTCGGGGTGCATTCGAGCGAGGAGAACTTCCATAATCCCTATTACGGCAGGCTGACGTTCCTCGCTTACTTCACGGGCGGCGTGCGCGCGTGGGACATCCGCGAGCCGCAGGCGCCGGTCGAGGTGGGGTTCTACGTGCCGGAGAGCAATGCCAACACCAATCCGGATGGCTACATGACGAACAACGTCGAAGTGGACAATCGCGGGTACGTCGTCGTAGTGGATCGCAATGGCGCCGGAATGGACATCATCGAGTTGCACGGCAAGGCGAAGAAGATCGGGCTCGGAACCGATGACGATGGCGACTGAATAACCTGTGGCGTAGAAGCGAAGAAGGCGGCCTCAGCGGTCGCCTTTTTTTTACCTGAAGGAAAAGATCGACTGCAGCTCGTCGCCGTTGGGGAGAATGATGCGGGCTCTGAGTCGGTCTCCGGGGGCCGGCGTGAGGCCCGTTGCCTTGAGCCTGTTCTCGCCCGCCGGAATCAACTTCGCCTCCTGGGCAGGACGCCCGGGGCCGGCAACGCTCAATGTTCCCTTGACCTTTTCGCTCGGCAGCGGCTTGTCATCCTGTTCGACGAACAAGATGACCGTGCCGCTATCCATCATCAGCTCGACCGAGATTTCATCGTCGCCCCGGCCCATGATTCCGCCGTGCTTGGGCTTGTGGTCGCCATGAGCGTAAGCGTCGCAGAAAGACAGCACCTGCAGGACCGTCGCAACCACCCCCAGAGCGATCTTCACTTACGGATTATCTACCGGAGGCGACGACTCAGGCGGACTTCTTCTCGCGGTTGATTTGCACTACAGTGTCCGCAGGCGGCTGCTGTGCGGCTTCATGCTCCTTGCGGATGCGTTCAAAGGTTTTCCGCACGTCTGTTTCGTGGCTGGGGACGTAGCGGAAAGAGCGGTCCAGAATGCGTTTCATGGCGAACACGGACGCAGTCTCGCCGCCCCGGCCATCGGGATGATTTCAGAAGGGCAGCGGTTTGTTACGGTTGTTGCAAGGAGCCATACCTGAGCACGCAGTCACCGTGGAGCCCGCTGCGCAACGGGCTGTTTCGCAGCCTGTGGATCGCGACGATCGTCTCGAACATCGGCACCTGGATGCACGAGGTGGGTGCCGGCTGGCTGATGACCTCGCTCTCGTCGTCGCCGTCGATGGTGGCGCTCGTCGAGGCGGCGGACACTCTTCCCGTGATGCTGCTTGCGCTGCCTGCCGGGGCGATCGCCGACATCGTCGATCGCCGCAGGCTGCTGATCGCCGTCCAGGTCTATTTCCTGATCGTCATCGGCGCGCTTGCGCTGCTCACGGCCCTCGACATGACGACTCCCTGGGGGCTGCTGGCATTCACCTTTGCCGTTGGCGTCGGCACGGCGATCACGATGCCGGCGTGGGCCGCGATCGTCCCGGAGCTGGTGGCGGCCGACGAGCTGCCGTCGGCGATTGCGCTAAACAGCGTCGGCATCAATATCTCGCGCGCCATCGGCCCGGCGATCGCAGGGGTTCTCGTCGCGTCCGTCGGGGTGTGGCCGGTGTTCGCGCTGAACGCGTTGTCGTGCGTCGGCATCCTCGCGGTATTGCTGCGGTGGCGGCGCGAGCATCACAAGAGCGCGCTCCCTGCTGAGCGTTTCCTGAGCGCCATTCGCGTTGGCTTGCGTTTCGTCACGCACACCCGGACGCTGCAAGCCGTGCTCATCCGCGGCGCCGCGTTCTTCGTCTTCGCCAGCGCGACGTGGTCGCTCTTTCCCCTGGTCGTGCGCCGCGAGCTCGGGCGAGGTCCGGAAGTCTACGGCCTGCTGCTGACGTGCATCGGAATCGGCGCGGTAGCCGGAGCCATGCTGCTCCCTCGGGTGAGGGAGAAGATCTCGCGCAGCGCCATGGTCGCCTGGGCGAGCGCGCTTTACGCGCTTGCCGCCCTCGCGCTGGCGCACCTGCAGAACGTCGGGCTGCTGATGGTGGCCATGCTGGCGACGGGTGTCGCGTGGATCGCGATCCTCGCCGCGCTGCAGGTCTCGGCCCAGCTGACGTTGCCCGCCTGGGTGCGCGCGCGCGGCCTCGCCGCATTCGTCGTCGTCTTCATGGGCGGGATGGCGCTCGGCAGCATCCTGTGGGGGCAGGTCGCCACCCGGATCGGGATTCCGGCCGCGCTGACCACGGCCGCCATTGGAATGGTGGCTGCCATCGGGCTGACATGGAGCTTCCGGCTGGTTGACGGCCGCGCGCCCGATTTCACGCCGTCGATGGATTGGGCGGCGCCGCTCGTTGCCGAAACCCCTGAACCCGACAGCGGGCCGGTGCTGGTGACGATCGAATACCGGGTCGATCCCGCTCGGCGCGCCGAATTCGTCGCCGCGATGCGCGACGTGCGCGAGATGCGGCGGCGCAACGGCGCATTTTTCTGGGAGCTGTTTCATGACTCGGCGCACCCGACCCGGTTTCTCGAGTCCTTCATGGACGAATCGTGGACCGAGCACCTGCGCCAGCACGAGCGCGTGAGCGTCGCCGACCGCGAAATCCAGCGCCGGGCAAACCAGTTTCTGGTGAAAGGCGAATCCACCAAATCGACGCATTGGCTCGCCGACCGCTAAGGGTCGGTGTCATGATTCGTTGCTTCTCCACGAGGGGGTTCACATGTTCGGTCTCACGCCGCTAGGCACGCTCCACACCGCCATCAGCCTGATCGCCGTCGTCGCCGGATTTGTCGCGCTGGCGCGCGACAAGGAGATCTCGACAAAGAGCGCCGCGGGATCGCTGTTCTTCTGGGGGACGGTGATTACCTGCCTGACCGGCTTCGGCATCTTCCGGCACGGCGGGTTCGGCAACCCGCACGTGCTGGGCATCGTCACGCTGATCGTGCTGGGGGTCGCTGTGGCGGCCGAGCGCGGCAGCGCCTTCGGGCGGGTCTCGCGATACGTCGCAACGCTCGGCTACTCGCTTGGCCTTTTCCTGCACTTCATTCCGGCCACCGTCGAGACGCTGACCCGGCTGCCGGCGGGCGCGCCGTTCCTCGCCAACCCCGACGACCCGAAAGCGCAGCCGATCATCGGCGTGTTCTTCCTGATTTTCCTGGTTGGCGCGACGCTGCAGGTCCTGCGGCTGCGCCGGCGGCCATGAGTCCGAAAGATGCCGACCTGATCCTTCTCAACGGGCGCATTGCAACGCAGGACGAGCGCCGCTCGATGGTGCAGGCGCTTGCGATCAAGGACGGGCGCATCCTCGCGACCGGCAGCGACGCCGAGATCGGCGGCTATCAAGGTCGGAGGATCGACCTGAACGGCCGCACCGTGATCCCCGGGCTCATCGACTCGCACTCGCATCCGATCCGCGGCGGGCTGTACTACAACCTGGAGCTGCGCTGGGACGGCGTGCCGTCGCTCGCCGACGGCTTGCGCATGCTGCGCGAGCAGGCGCAGCGCACGCCGCCGAACCAGTGGGTGAGGGTGGTGGGCGGCTGGTCTGAATTCCAGTTCGCCGAAAAGCGCATGCCGACCCTCGACGAGCTCAACTCCGCCGCGCCCGACACGCCGGTGTTCGTTCTCAATCTCTACGCGATGGCGCTCCTCAACCGAGCGGCGCTGCGCGCGGTGGGCTACGACAGGAACACGCCAAACCCGCCGGGCGGCGAGATTCAGCGCGACGGCGCCGGCAACCCGACCGGCGTGCTGATCGCCAGGCCGAACGCATTCATCCTTTATTCCGCGCTCGCCAAGGGACCGAAGCTGCCTTTCGAGGAGCAGCTCAACTCGACGCGCCATTTCATGCG
>QHWF01000634.1 GCA_003222455.1 Acidobacteriota bacterium | reverse complement strand
GGAAATGCTCGATCTCATTGGATCCGCCAATCGCCGCCGGGATGCCGACAATTCCGGCAATCACCGCACCCACGGCGAGCGCCATCAGCGGATACATCATTGGGGCCGGCGACTCGTGCGGTCCGTGCCACGGTCCGTGGCCGTGGCCGCCGGCGGCATCGTGCGCCGCGTGCGCGTCGTGATGATCGTGTGGCTCCGCCGGACCGTGCGACACCTCGTGATCGTCTCGATGCGCCTGTCCGTGCGCGTGCGGATCGGCCGGGTGCGGCGCAGCATTTCCGGCGGTCTCCCACGCCGGGCCGCGATACCCGCCGAAGAAGGTCATCGACATCAGCCGGAACATGTAGAACGCCGTCATGAATGCCGTGACCACGGCAATCACCCAGATCGGCTTGCTCGCCTCAAACGCGCGGAACAGGATCTCGTCCTTGCTGAAGAACCCCGACAGCGGGACGATGCCCGCAATCGCCAGCGTCCCGATCATCATGGTGACGAACGTGACCGGCATGTATTGCTTCAGCGCACCCATGCGCCGCATGTCCTGCTCGCCGCCCATGGCATGAATGACCGATCCGCTGCCGAGGAACAGGAGGGCCTTGAAGAACGCGTGCGTCATCAGGTGAAACGCACCCGCGGCGAAGGCGCCGACGCCCATCGCCGTGAACATGTACCCGAGCTGCGACACGGTCGAGTACGCGAGGACGCGCTTGATGTCGTACTGGACCAGGCCGATCGACGCCGCCATCAGCGCGGTCAGCACGCCGACCACGGCCACGATCTCCATGACCATGGGCGCGTGGGTAAACAGTACGGCGTTGCGGCCCACCATGTACACGCCGGCCGTGACCATCGTCGCGGCGTGGATCAGCGCCGACACCGGCGTCGGGCCTTCCATCGCGTCCGGCAGCCAGACGTACAGCGGAATCTGCGCGCTCTTGCCGGCCGCACCGATGAAGAGCAGCAGGGCGATCGCCGAGAGCACACCGAACTGACCGGTTTCGATCGGCATCGCGGCCGCGGCGTTCTGCACGGCGCGGAAATCCAGCGTGCCGAACGTGGAGTAGATCAGGAACACGCCGAGGACGAAGCCCCAGTCGCCGATGCGGTTGGTGATGAACGCCTTCTTGCCCGCATCGGAGGCGCTCTTCTTCTCGTACCAGTACCCAATCAACAGGTACGAGCAGAGGCCGACGCCTTCCCAGCCCACGAACATCACCAGGAAGTTGTTGCCCAGGACGAGCATGAGCATGAAGAAGCAGAACAGGTTGAGATAACAGAAGAACCGCGCGACGCCGCCGCGCGGCTCGTCGGCCATGTACGCGGTCGAGTACACGTGAATCAGCGTGCCGATTCCTGTCACGACCAGGAGCATCAGGCCCGACAACGGATCGAGCCGGAACCCCCACGGCGCCTCGAAGCCGCCCATCCCGGTCTGCGTGGCCAGCGGGATGCGCGGAATCCACTGCGCGACCGTGACGTCGCGGGCGCGCGCGGCGGCAGGCAGCCCCAGCAGCTCGAAGAACGCGACGAGCGCGAGCCCGAGCGCGGCCGTCATCGTCGCGCAGGCGAGCAGCCCGGCGAGCCGGCGGGAAAAGAAACGGATCCCGACCAGGCCGTTGATCAGGGCGCCGATGCCCGGAAGCAGGGGAATGAGCCCGATATAACGCATGTGTCAAAGGTTCGGTAGGTAGCGCAGCCCTTCAGATCCCACCGGCTGATGCAGGCCCAATAATGGCTGCACAACTCTCTGCCCTGCGCGTTCCGCCGATCCTATTTTTTGTCGTCACCATCCCGCCCTTCCTGCCCGTCCCGCCCTTCCTGCCTATCCTGCCCGTCACCATCTCATAAGGTTCATCTCATCGATGTTCACGGTCTCTTTGTTCCGGTAGAACGACAGAATGATCCCGAGTCCCACCGCCGCTTCGGCCGCCGCGACCGCGATGACGAAGATGGCGAACACCTGTCCGATCTGGTGGTGCAGCTGCGCCGAAAACGCGACCAGGTTGATGTTCACCGCATTCAGAATCAGCTCGATCGACATGAAGATGATGATGATGTTGCGCCGCACCATCACCCCGATGACGCCAATCATGAACAACGCCGCGGACAGCAGCATGTAGTGAGTGGGGGTGATCATGATCTTTGCATTGCAGATTTCAGATTTCAGATTTCAGATTTCAGATTTTCAGATTTTCAGATTGCATTGCAATTGCAGCGTTGAAGTTTCAGATTTCAATCGTCGAATTCAGCTTCTGCAATCTGCGTTCGAGCGTCAACCTGAAATCTCCAATCTGCAATCGGCGATCTCCAATCTCCAATCTCCAATCTGAAATCTGAATTCTGCAATCTGAAATCTCATGACTGCTACAGTTCCCGTTTCGCCAGCACAATCGCTCCGATCATCGCGACGAGGAGCAGCATCGACGCAATCTCGAACGGAATCAGGTAACTCGTGTACAGGAGCCAGCCAACCTGTTCGGTGTTGCCCGCCATCGGCATGGCGGCGTTCGCCGCGACCGGCGCCGGCACCTGTGTCGAGGTGTACGCACCGATGACGCCGAGCTCGAGCAGGACCGCCACGCCGAGCCCGAATCCCAGTGTCGTGCGCCGGTGCGGATCCTCGTGCGCTTCCGGCGCGCGCTTCAGATTCACGAGCATGACCACGAACAGGTAGAGCACCACGATGCCGCCCGCGTACACGAGCACCTGGATGACCGCCAGGAAGTCGGCGCCGAGCAGAACGTACAGCGCCGCGACGAACAGAAAATTCAGCACGAGAAACAACACGCTGTGCACCGTGTTTCTCGTGCTCACCACCATGATGGCGAAGCCCAGAATGAATGCCGCCAGCGTGTAGAACGCGATCGCCTGGCCCATGTCGGTTATCGAATCGTCCGGATCACAGCAGCACCACCTTCACCAACCCGGTGATCACCAGGTTGACGATCGCCAGCGGAATGAGCACCTTCCATCCGAGCCGCATCAACTGGTCGTAGCGGTAGCGCGGCAGCGTCGCGCGGATCCAGATGAACAGGTACAGGAACGCGAACGACTTCAGAAAGAACCACATCCAGCTCGGGATGTAGTACAGCACGTGAAACACGGCGGTGTTGGGAAACGGCGGCAGCCACCCGCCCAGGAACAGCGTGGTCACCACCGACGAGACGACGATCATGTTCGCGTATTCGGCGAGAAAGAACAGCGCGAATCGCATCCCGCTGTATTCCGTGTGGAACCCGCCCGTGAGCTCCTGCTCCGCCTCCGGGAGATCGAACGGCGCCCGGTTCGTTTCGGCCAGGCCGCCGATCAACACGAGCACGAACGCCACCGGCTGCGCGAACACATACCAGATGTGCTGGTTGTACTGCGCGTTGACGATGCCCACCATGCTGAGCGTGCCGGCCATCATGATCACGCTGACGAGGGTCAGCGTGACGGCGACCTCGTACGAGATCAATTGCGCCGACGCGCGCAGGCTCGCCAGCAGCGGATACTTGCTGTTCGAGGCCCAGCCGGCCAGGATGATGCCGTACACGCCGACCGATGCGACCGAGACCACATACAGCAGGCCGACGTTGATGTCGGTGATGTAAAGCGGGACCGGGTGGCCGAACATCGTGACCGTCGGGCCGAAGGGGATGACCGCGTACACGATCAGCGCCGGCACCATCGAAATGATCGGCGCCGCCGTGAACACCCACTTGTCGGCGCGGACCGGCGTGATGTCTTCCTTGATCATCAGCTTCACGGCGTCCGCCACCGGTTGCAGGATGCCGTACGGACCGACCCGCATGGGGCCAAGCCGCGACTGCGCCCACGCAATCACCTTGCGCTCGAGCAGCACCATGTAGGTGACCGCCACGAGCGTCGCGTTCAGCACGATCGCAATCTTCACCAGGGGGATGACGAACCTGTCGATCATGAATTCTGAATTCTGAATGCTGAATTCTGAATTCTCATCGGTCCACCTCGCCCAGCACGATATCGATCGACCCGATGAGCGCGACGACGTCGGCCACCAGATGGCCTTTCACCAGACGCCGGAGTCCCTGCAGATTGCAGAACGACGGCGGCCGGACGCGGAACCGGTACGGGTTCGTCGACTTGCCGTCGCTGACGATGAAGAAGCCGAGCTCCCCTTTCGGCGACTCGATGGCGTGGTACGTTTCCCCGGCCGCCGGCTTGATCAGCCGCGGCACCTTGCCGACAATGGGTCCTTCCGGAAGGCCTTCGGTGGCCTGACGGATGATGCGCAGCGACTGGCGGAATTCCTCCATCCGGACGAGATAACGATCGTAGGTGTCCCCCGCGGTGCCAAGCGCCATGTCGAACGCCATTTCGTCGTACGCGGCATAGGGTTCGTCCTTGCGCACGTCGCGCGGGACTCCCGATCCGCGAAGCACCGGGCCGCACAACCCGAGCCCCGCCGCTTCGGCCCCCGTTATCACCCCGATACCTTTCGTGCGCTCGAGCCAGATCCGATTGTGCGTGAGCAGCGTCTCGTACTCGTCGATTTTCGAGTCCATGATCGCGCAGAACTCGAGCACCTTCTTGTCCCATCCGGGAGGAATGTCGAGCGGCAGGCCGCCAATCCGCATCGAGTTGTACGTCAGCCGCGCGCCGCAGAATTCCTCGAACAGATCGAGAATCAGCTCGCGTTCGCGGAACGCGTAGAGGAACACCGTCATGGCGCCGATGTCCATGGCGTGCGTGCCCACCCAGAGGCAATGGCTCGCAATCCGCTGCAGTTCGCAGAGGATGGTCCGCACGTACCGCGCGCGCCGCGGCACTTCGAGCTGCATCAGTTTCTCGACGGTCTCGCAATAGCCGACGTTGCTCGTCGCGGCCGCGACATAGTCCATGCGGTCGGTGAGCAGAATGATCTGCGTCCAGTTGCGGTTCTCGCTCAGTTTCTCGATGCCGCGGTGCAGGTAGCCGATGACGACGTCGCAGTCGACGACCTTCTCGCGTTCGTGTCGAACATCGCGCCGCGAACACTTTCAACTGTCAAGGCTCAACTCTCAACTCTCAACTCTCAAGAATCAACGGTCTCTTACACTTTCAACTGTCAAGGCTCAACTCTCAACTCTCAAGAATCAACGGTCTCTTACACTTTCAACTGTCAAGGCTCAACTCTCAAGACTGCAACTGCTCAGCTCTCAGCTCAAGCTCACATAATCAATCGTCCAACTACCAAGCCACAATGTTGAGAGTTGAAAGTTGAGAGTTGAAGGTCGAGCATGTTTACTCGATATCTGCTTCTTCCCTTGCCTGCCGGAGCTTCAGCCAGTCGAGCGGATTCTCCATCAGCAGTTCGCCCGGCCCTTCGAGCGGATAGTCCTTCCGCTGCGGAAATCCCTGCCAGTCCTCCGGCATCAGGATTCGGCGCCGGTCGGGATGGCCGGTGAAATTCACGCCGAACATGTCGTACACCTCGCGCTCGAGCCAGTTGGCGCCCGGCCACACGCTCGTCACGGAGGCGAGCGGCTGCCGATCGGCAACCTTCACCTTCACTCTCACACGGTGGCGATGGCGCGTCGAGTACAGGCAATAGATGACGTCGAATCGTCCTTCCGCGCGCGGCGGCCAGTCTGTCGCCGTGAGATCGCTCAACAAGTCGAACGCGGCGTCCGGCGCGTCGCGCAGATGGCGCAGCACGTCGAGGACCATCGCCGCGGGCGCAATGATCGTCCAGTCGCCCACCCAATAGCTCAGCGCCACCACGCCGCCGGGAATCGCTGACTGGAGCGTGGCGATGAAGGCTGGCGGCGTTTTGTCGGCGGGAGGTGCTGGATCGGTCGGGCCGCTGGGAGGCGCAGCCGCCGGCGGCGGATGTGGCGCGCCGGCCTTCGCTGCCGGCGCCGCACCCGGCGCCCTGGGCGCGGCCG
>QHWF01000670.1 GCA_003222455.1 Acidobacteriota bacterium | reverse complement strand
GTGAGCGAGGCTGCCAGGACGGTCACGACGTGGATGACTGGCTGAAGGCGGAACGGGAGCTGCGGAGCGCGGTGAGCTTGTGACCGCCTCGCCGATTCCACAACTGCTGGAACGGATCCGGGCCGATTTTCTCGAAATGCCGGGCCTGCGGCTGAGGCCGGAACAGGTGCAGCGACTGTGTGGCGTTGAGCAGACGATGTGCCAGATGGTGCTCGACGCGCTCGTGGAGGCGAACGTTCTCTGCCTGAACTCGGATGGGACGTACGCGCGCCTCGGGGATGGCGAGCTTCAGCATTCGCAACCAGCGAAGGCCGAAACTCGAAGCGAACACACGTAATGCGGGCGCACGAGTTTGCAAACTAACAGCGTCGGTTACATCGGGCTCGAGGGTCGATGAGGACCCGCTCTGAAGTCGAGCAAGCGGCCCACCTCCTCGGTGATGAGCGCTGGAAGGTCTGGATGAACTGCGGCATTCATGACTGGCGGGCACTACCGGAGACCGACTCCGGCGAACACTACTGCCCGAAGTGCTGGACACTATGGACTTCGGACGGGGCCATCCTGCACGTCCCCGACCAGCCTCCGATGAAAAAGAAGGAGTGACCTGTGTCAAATATCGCCCGTAGGGAGCCACTGGTTTTCGCCTGATCGGGGGCCACTTCCGCCACGTCGCGCCTACCATTCTCCAGTCTGTGTTCGTTGTTGATCAGTACCGACGATGAGGGCCTGTGGAGCCTGTGGGCGCGCGTTCTGGGCGCGTCCAAGGACCGGTGGGAAACTCGTACTGGGAGTTTTCCACGGGTCCGGCAGGATCCATAGGCCGGTGCTAGGCCTTCGAATCTGGGTCCCTCCCTTCTGCGCGCCGCCGGCCTTTGGCGCGGAAGCTGTCGCCGGTGATGACGATCTGGTGCGCGTGATGCGCGAGCCGGTCGAGCGCTGCGGAGGCCAGCAACGGGCTCTGAAACAGATCGGGCCATTCGGTGAACGCTCGATTTGAGGTGACGATGAGTGCGCCGCGTTCGTACCGCTCGTTAATGACTTCGTAGAAGTCTTCGGGACCGGCGGCCGGCAGCGGCTTGAGCCCGAGATCGTCGAGGATGAGCACGTCGGGGCGAGTGTAGGTGAGGAGGCGCCGTTCGTAGGTGCCGTCGGCCCGTCCGCCGTGCAAATGCCCGAGCATGCGGGCCGCCGAGACGAAGACGACGTCGAAGCCGCGGCGACACGCTTCGTGACCGAGCGCTTGCGCGAGGTGCGATTTGCCGACGCCGGCCGGCCCTTGAATCAGGACCGTCTCGTGGCGTTCGACAAACCGGCACGTCGCGAGGTCGAAGATCTGCTGCCGATTGATCGAGGGGTTAAACGAGAAATCGAAGCCCTCGAGGGTCTTCCCGAGGTCGACGGTCGCGCGCCGCAAACGGAGCTGCAACTGCTTCTGCGCGCGCCGCTCGACTTCGTCTTCGACGAGGCGCTCGAGGAAGTCGACGTAGGACAGCTTCTCGGTGATCGCCTGCTGCGTGCGGACGTCGAGCGTCGCCAAAATGCCGGACAGCCGCAGATTCTTCAGTTTCGGGACGAGCTGATGATTCAATTGCATGACCCACCTCCGGATGTGGGAAAGAAGTCGGTGATCGGGCGCGCAAACAGCGGCAACGCGGCGGACGACACCGGCGGCGGTGCCGCCGGCGTGGCGGTATGATCGAGCCCGCGATCCAGGATCCGTTTCAGCGTGCCGTAGGTGAGATCGTCGTACTGCAGAGCCCGCGCGCAGGCGGCTTCGAGTCGCCGGGGTCCGAATTTGTGGGCGAGCTTCAGAATGCCCATCACCGTGCGCAGGCGATCCAGGGGACGCTCACCGAGGAGCCGTCCGACGACGTCGCTGGTGGCGGCGCCGATGTCCGCCGCGCGCCGCACGCAGCTGGCGGGCGTCGCGAGCAAGCCCGCCACCTTCGCCGGCGGCAGATGATCGGGATTGGTCAGCCGCTGCCCGCGTCGGATCGCTCGCGGATGCGTCGCGACGAGCTCGTGCTCATAAAAAATCCGCACGCTCGTATCGGCGGCGCGCACCCAGAGCTTCTGACCGATCAGTCGGTGCGGCGCCGAATAGAACGCGTGATCGAAGACGACGTGGCAGTCCGGATGATGCTTCGCCTGCTTCCACGTCGCGAGGGCGTACGGCGCCGCCGGCAGCGGGAGCAAGGCCTCGCGCTCGATCGTGTCGAACCGCGCCAAGGGCTGCTCCTTCGTCGTGCCGTGGATCCGACGACCGGCCGTCTCGACGCACCACACCCAGACGCGCTCATTCGCCTCGTGCACATCGCGAAAGGCGCGGCCCGCCAGGAAATTGCGTTTGACGTAGTGCACGCCGCCTTGCTCGACCTTGCCCTTGTGCTCGGGCGTCCGCGGGCGACACGGCGAGATGAGAAAGCCGTAGTGCTCGGCGCACTCGCGATACGCGCGCTGGACGACCGGATCGTAGAGGGCGGCGTGGACAATCGCCGCTTTCAGATTGTCGAGGACGATCCGGCGCGGAATGCCCCCAAACCACTCGAAGGCGCGCCGATGACAGCGCAGCCACGTGTCGACCTCCTGGTCGAAGACGAACTCCACGTAACTGTGCCGACTAAACGACAGCGTCATCACGAACGCCCACGCCTTGCGCAGCGTGTCGCTTGCGGGATCGTGCAGCTGGCCGGCGTAGCCGAAATCGACTTGCGCCTCGTCGCCGGGATCGCGCTCCACGCGGACGCACGCGTCCGGCGTCCGCGGCTCGAGGTGCCGGACGAAGCGGTACACCGCGCCGTAGCTGCCGGCGAACGCGTGCTGCTCGCGGAGGATGGCGAAGATCGCCTGGCACTCCACGCCGCGCTGGCGCAAGGCGATCACCTGGTCCCGAAACGGCGCGACTTTCGACGGCACGGTCGGCGGTGCGCTCACGGGCAGCGTCGTCTTCAGCTGCGCCTGCAATGTCGCGGCATCGGGCAGCGGCCCGGCGAGCACGTCGTGGTGCTGCGCCCACGCGCGATACTTACTCACGGTTTTGCGGCTCACCTGCAGGTCTCGGGCAATCTGTCGATCGGTCTCGCCCAACTGCACGCGGCGAATCAATTCACGAATGTCCAACACGTCCGCTCTCCTTCCCGCCAAGATGCCCTCCGTCCTTCAAGGTCAAAGGACCGAGCAGTACTCGGCGATGGGGAGAACGGCAAGCGCGGAGGGTGGCCCCAATCGGGCGGAAACGTCTGGCCCCCGATCGAGTGAAAGTCAGTGGCCCCCTATCGCCCGAAAACGGGTGGCCCCCATTCGGGCGAAAACGCGTGGCCCCCGATGGGCGAAAACGCGTGGCCTACTATAGGGCGGTAACTGACACGCGGGAAGCATTGGGGCGGTCAAGCACGATGAACCGTGAAGAGACCCGGTCGGGATGCGTCGGGCTGGCCATCCTCGAACCGATGGTGGCGAACAAGAGGGTCGGCTCAGAGGCTTCGTGCGAGGCGGAA
>QHWF01000669.1 GCA_003222455.1 Acidobacteriota bacterium | reverse complement strand
ATGACCCACAAACCCAAGACCGTCCTCATCGTCGACGACGATGAAGGGATGCGTGACACGCTGACGGCGATTCTGAAGCGTGAATACCGAATCCTCACTGCATCGACCGGCGAAGCCGCGCTCCCGATCCTCAATCGAGAAGACGTGGATCTGATGCTTCTGGATGTCCGGCTGCCTGGCATCAGCGGGTTCGAAGTGCTCCGCATCGTCAAGGAGAACTACAGCCTCGTCGAAGTGCTGATGATCTCGGCGATTACGGAAATCGAGACTGCGGTCCAGGCGATGAAGCACGGCGCCTACCATTACATCAACAAGGATTTCGACTACGACCAGCTGCGGTCGCTGGTCCGGAATGCGAGCGAGCGCCAGGACCTCAATCGACAGGTGCTCACGCTGTCGGCTCAGGTCGCCGATCAGACCGAGCGGGAGTTCGTCGTCGGGCCGAGCAAGATGGCGCGCGACATCGTCGATCTCGTGCAGAAGATCGCGAAGCTGTCGGCGACGGTCCTGATTCTTGGCGAAAGCGGGACGGGCAAGGAGCTGCTCGCGCGGTTCATTCATCGCCAGGCGGGAGACCCCGAAGCGCCATTCATCCCGATCAACCTGGCGGCGGTGCCGCGCGATCTGGTGGAGAGCACGCTGTTCGGCCACGAGCGCGGCGCGTTCACGGGCGCGCATCGCCAGCAACTCGGAAAGTTCGAGCTCGCCTCGAACGGCACGCTGTTCCTCGACGAAATCGGCGATTTGCGCCTCGACCTCCAGGCGAAGCTGCTCCGCGCGATTCAGGAAGGCGAGATCGAGCGGGTGGGCGGGACGAAGCCGATCAAGACCGAGTTCCGGTTGATTACCGCCACGAACGTGGATCTGGAGAAAGCGGTCAAGGAAGGACGCTTCCGCGAGGATCTTTTCTATCGCATCAATGTCATTCCGATCAAACTGCCGCCGCTTCGCGAGCGAGCGGCCGACGTCCCGCAGCTGGCCGAGTTTTTTCTCCATCGCTACAACACGCGGTTCCGCAAGCGCATCCAGGGCATCACCGAACCGACGATGACGCTGCTGACGAAGTACTGGTGGCCGGGCAACATCCGCGAGCTCGAAAACCTGATCGAACGGCTGGTGGCGGTGAGCGACAAGGAGTACATCTCGGACGAGGACCTGCCGCTCGAATTTCATTTCGCGCAGCTCGAGCCGAAAGGGACGCGGAGCGCCAGCCTGTTCGAAGAGGCAACGAATACGTTCGAGCGGAATTTCATTCTGCGCGCGCTCGAGAAAAATGGCGGGAATGTTGCCGGCACGGCCGAGTACCTGGGCATTCCGCTGAGCACGTTGAAGTACAAGATGGACAAGCTCGACGTGCGACAGTTCGCCAAAAAACTTCGTGGCGCCTAGCAGGTCGCTGAAAAAGGCGCCGACCTGAAGTTAAAACTGAAAAGCTAAAACAGAAAAGCGCGATTTTCCGCCTGCTTTTGACTTTTCTGTTTTAACTTTTCACTTCAGGCTGCGTTCTTCAGCAGCCTGCTAGGTCCAGTTAACATTTTGGCCCGACCGGCCAAGTAATTGTCAGCCACGCTAATTCACTGATTCCACGCCGCTAACCCGCCCCGGTGCGCCCCCACGCTCGCGCGCCGGGTCAACCCGCTGTCCGACCGGTCCGCGCGTCGTCCACACGCACGCGCTTCGCCCCCTCCGTTTCTCTCAGAAAAGCCGGCGGATCCGCGGAGAGCACCTGTCATGCCACGGTGCCCGGCCGCTGGCAATCCGGTTGCAATCGTCGCGTTCGGCGCGCCAGTCGATCGACACCACTCGTCCGGGACGTCCATTTCATCGCAACGACATTTCCAATGGGAGCGTGCATGCAACCTTCCATGTTCAATCTTCGTGTGCCTCTGGCCGCCGGCGACGAAGTGTTTCTCATGAACACGCTGACCGACGCGCAGATCGTCGTGTCGTCCGACGTTGTGGCCCTGATGGATCGGGCCGACGCCGGTCCACTCGGCGACGCGAGCGGCGAAGAGCGCGAGGCCCTCGATGTTCTGTGGGAGAACGGGTTCCTGGTCGAGAATCGCGACGCCGACCGCCGCTCGCTCGATCAGTATCTCGACGAAGTCAAGAGCGACACGTCAGAGCTGAACATCACGCTGCTCACCACGCTGCAATGCAATTTCGCCTGCGCGTACTGCTTTCAAGGCGATCACGGGGACTACAACAAGCGCGCCGACAAGATGTCGCTCGACACCGCGCGGCAGACAGTCGAGTGGATGTCGCGGGAGCTCGATCGCGTCCAGCCCGGCAAGCTCGTCCTGACGTTTTTCGGCGGCGAGCCGCTGTTGAACCTGCCGGTCATGTACGAAGTGGCCGAACGGATGTGGGCGGCGACGCGCGAGCAGCAGGTGCCGATGTTCGTCAACATCATCACCAACGGCCTGCTGCTCACGCCGGAAGTGGTGGATCGCATGGTGCCGCTCGGATTGAACGGCATCAAGATCACGCTGGACGGGGACCGCGACACGCACAACCGCATGCGCCCGCTGCGTGGTGGCCAGGGTACGTTCGACCGAATCGTCGAGAACGTGCGCCAGGTGGCGGGCCGCTGCCGCATTTCAATCGGCGGCAACTTCGACGAACGCTCGGTCGACAGCTACCCCGCTCTGCTCGAGTTCCTGAAACAGCAGGACTTCGCCGACAAGCTGGCGAAGGTCTTCTTCAAACCCATCGTTCGTGCCGAACCGGTGTCGCCGAAAGGCGTCATTCCGCTGATTCCGGTCGCCGCCAAGGACACGTTGAACGGCACCTGCATGACGTCGGTCGGCTCCGGCGCCGGCGCGGGCTGCGATTCGTGCAACGTCCTCGACGACAAGATGACGTTCCTGCGGCAGGAAACCCGGCGCCTGGGGTTTCCGACGCACGACGGCGTGCACAACGGTCCGTGCCACGTACACAAGCAGCATGCGCACACGATCGGGCCGGACGGCTCGCTCTATCCGTGCCCCGGCTTCACCGGTCAGCTGGCGCTCTCGACCGGGCACATCAGCGACAGGCACGACGCGTGGCGGGACAGCGCGCGCGAGAAATTCGACCGGCTCGCTCCATGGAAGGCGTGCGGCGACTGTGCATTCATTCCGGTCTGCGCCGGCGGGTGCGTCGCGGCCTCCCATGCGCAGCTTGGCGACATGAACGTGCCGACATGTCACAAGCGCAGCTTCGAATCGGCACTCGTTGCGCTGGCGCATGCCGCGGCCAGCGCGGCAGAGGAGAAGTAGAATGAAGATCACAGTTGTGAAGAAAGCGAGCACCGTCAAACCGAGCGGAGTATGCCCAAGCTGGATTGACGGTCCCCCACTGATCAAGAAGCGATGACGAGAGGCACCACCGCCTGGTCGGATCGGGTCCGTCGTTCGATTGTCGCCGGCGCCGCACTATGCGCAGCGCTGGCGGCGGTTGGATCGTGCGGGGACCGTGGCAGGTCCCTGCGAAGCGGCCCGTCATCAGCGGTGTTGCGGGT
>QHWF01000668.1 GCA_003222455.1 Acidobacteriota bacterium | reverse complement strand
GCCCTCAGCGTCGCGAGAATGCCGGCGATGCTGCCCTTTGCCGCGGGACCGTTCGGAGTCTGTCCGAACAGACTCTCGACCCGAAGCACATACGCGCGCGGTGCGTCCATCGCGAACCACTCGCCCAGCAGTTTCGATGTCGCGTACACGCTTCGAGGGTTGGGCGGATCGTCCTCGGTATACGGTGACGTGGCGCGGCCGTCGAACACGAAATCGGTGCTGTAATGAACCAGTGTCGCGCGGTGACGCCGGGCGGCACGCGCCAGCGCGCGGACGGCGAAGGCATTGGCGTCGAGCGCCTCGATCGGCTGGTCCTCCGCGGCATCGACGTTCGTGAACGCGGCGCCGTTGACAATGACCTCCGGCCGCACGCGATCCATCGCCGCCGCGACCGCGGCCGCGTCGCTCACGTCGAGCTGCTGGCGGGTGAACGGGATCGCTTCGTGCGCCGCGCCACATTCGTGCACGACGGCGGCGCCAAGCTGCCCGCCCGCGCCAACGACGGCAATCCTCACGCCGCCTTCTCGATCGAGAACTTCCGCATCTGCGCGTCGTCGAACACGCCTTCCCACCGCGCGACGACGGCGGTGGCAATGCAGTTGCCCATGACGTTCACGGCCGTTCGGCCCATGTCCATCACCTGATCGATCCCGAGCAGAATCGCCGCGCCTTCGAGCGGCAGGCCGAACTGCGTGAGCGTGGCCGTCAGCACCACCAGCGCCGCGCGCGGCACCCCCGCCACGCCTTTGCTCGTGAGCATGAGCGTGAGCATCATCACCAGTTGCTGGCCCAGCGTCATCTGGATCCCGGCCAGCTGGGCGACGAACACGCTCGCGAGCGACAGGTAGAGCGTCGTGCCGTCCAGATTGAAGCTGTAGCCGGTTGGCAGGACGAAGCCGACGATGTTCTTCGGCACACCGAACCGCTCCATGACTTCGAGGGCCTTGGGCAGCGCCGCTTCGGAGCTGGCGGTCGTGAATGCGATGAGAAACGGCTCGCGGATCGCCTTGACGAACGTCAGGAACGGCACGCGAATGAGATACGAGACGCCGCCGAGCACGATCAGCACGAAAATGGCCAGGCCCACGTACATGAGGACCACGAGCTTGCCGAGCATCAAGAGAATGGCCAGTCCCCTCCCGCCGACCGTCGCGGCAATCGCCGCGAACACTCCGACCGGTGCGAACGCCATCACGTAGCCGGTGAACGTGAACATCGCGTGCGCGGTGCTGTCGAGGACGTCGAGCACTGGCTGCCCCTTTTTTCCGATCGCGGCAACGGCAATGCCGAAGAACAACGAGAAGACCACGAGCTGCAGGATGTCGCCGCGCGCCATCGCATCGATCACCGATGTGGGAAACAGGTGCAGGAAGATGTCCCACGCGTGCTGCTGGTTCCGGGCCATCGCCGCGGCCGCGCTCGTGTCGGCGCCAATCGGCATCGTCAGTCCCCACCCCGGGTGGAACGCATTGACGAGCGCAAGCCCGAGGAACAACGCAATCGTCGTGGCCGCTTCGAAATAGACGATGGCCTTCAGGCCAATCCGTCCCATCGCCTTCAAATCGCCGGTTCCGGCGATGCCGATGACCAGCGTCGCAAACAGCAGCGGCGCGATGATCATCTTGATCATGCGGAGGAACGCGTCGGCCAGCGGCTTGATGGCCACGCCGAAGGACGGCCAGAGGTAGCCGACGACGATGCCGAGGACAAGCCCGATGAAGATCTGCGTCGTGACGTCCGGTCCTCGCCGCGCGCGTGCGGGCGGACCGGCGTGAGGAGTCATGTCCTTGTGCATTGCAGATTGCAGATTTCAGGTTTCAGATTCAGATTTCAGATTGCAGTCATTTCAAGTTGAATATTCAAATGCATTTCCAGGTTGTGCACGTAAAACGGTCTGAACGTCACTTCGTCAATCTGAGATCTCAAATGAAATCTGCAATCTGAAATCTGAAATCTGAAATGTCAAGCGGCAATCTCAATCTGAAATCTGAAATCTGAAATCTGAAATCTCACGGTTCTCAAAGAATCCGCCGATAGCCCTTACCACCGTTTCCTGCTGCGCGATGCTCAACTCGGCGTAGATCGGAATCGCAAGACTCTCGGCGGCGGCGCGCTCGGCATGCGGGAAACTTCCATGCGCATAGCCGAGATCGGCAAAACACGATTGCCGGTGAAAGGGCACGGGATAGTAGATCTCGTTGCCGATCCCGAGCTCGTCGAGGTGCCGTTTCAGGCCGTCGCGATCGGCGGTTCGAATCACGAACTGATGGTAGATGTGCAGCCGGTCCGGCGGTTCGACCGGCAGCGTCACCGGTCCATCGAGGCCGGCTTCGCGAAACAACGTCCGATAGCGCGAGGCGTTTTCACGCCGCGCCCGCGTCCAGCCGGCGAGGCGCGGCGCCTTCACGCGCAGCACCGCCGCCTGCAGCGCGTCCATCCGGAAGTTGCCGCCGACCAGATGATGGTAGTACTTCGGCTCCATCCCGTGCGTGCGCAGCAATCGTGCCCGTTTCGCCAGCCGAGCGTCGCTCGTCGTGAGCAGTCCGGCGTCGCCGAACGCCCCGAGGTTCTTGCTCGGAAAGAACGAGAAGCAGCCGAAGGTCCCGATGGCGCCGACCGGTCTCGATTTGTAGGTCGCTCCGATGGCCTGCGCGGCATCCTCGACGACGGGAATGCCGTGCCGGTCGGCGTGCTGCATGATCGGATCGAGATCGGCGCTGAGGCCGAACAGGTGCACCGGCAGGATGGCCCTCGTTCGCGGCGTGATCGACGCGGCGAGATGCTCCGGATCGATATTGAAGGTGACGGGGTCGATGTCCACGAGCACCGGCCGCGCGCCGAGGCGGACGATCGCGCCTGCGGTGGCGAAGAACGAATACGTCGTCGTCACCACTTCGTCGCCGGCCGTGATCCCGAGGGCCATCAGCGCCAGCAGGACCGCGTCGGTTCCGGACGATACCGCGATGGCGTGGTCGATCCCGAGCAGGGCGGCCAGCTCGTCCTCGAGCGCGTCGATCTCCGGCCCCATGATGAACCGCTGGCTGTCGCACACGCGCGCGATCGCCGCCAGCGTGTCCTCGCGCAACGGTCCATTCTGCGCCTGAAGGTCGAGGAACGGTATTTTCACTGCGGCCATTCTGGTCTTTGATCTTCTTCGTGTCTTCGTTGCCCCACAATTCGCTGATGCCGCCGATGCCCTCGAGGCAGAGCTCTGAACGCAACCCGGCGCGCACGGCCTGAGGGCTTCGCGATTGTCAACGCCGCGACTTGATGGCGGCGCGCGTTTCGCGGTCGGTTTCGCGACGCTTGATCGTCTCGCGCTTGTCGTATTCTTTTTTGCCCTTGGCGAGGCTCACCGCGACTTTCACCTTGCCGCCCTTGAAATACAGGCGGACCGGCACCAGGGTCATGCCTTTCTCCACCGTCTTGCCAATCAGCTTCCTGATCTCGTCGCGGTGCAGCAGGAGCTTGCGACGGCGCAGCGGCTCGTGATCGGCGTAGCCGCGATGGCTGTAGGGGCTGATGGTGACGTTGTAGAGAAACGCCTCGCCGTCCTCGACGCGAGCGTAGCTGTCGCGCAGGTTCACCCGCCCCTCTCGAATCGCCTTGACTTCGGTCCCAAGCAGCACGACGCCCGCCTCGAAGGTCTCGAGAAGATGGAAGTCGTGGAACGCCTTCCGGTTCTCGGCGATTGTGCTCTTTGCTTTTTCGCGCTCGGTTTGTTCAGCCATGAATCACGGCAACCTGCCACCACTCACCTGTGGGGTCCGGCTTCAGCCGGATTGGAATGGAAGAAATCCACCTGAAGGCGGACGCCACGGGTGATTGTGTTCACACGCCCTTCCGCCTTCGCCAGGGCTACGGCGGACCGCCGTAGCTTTAGCGGAGGCTGGTCAAGGCTGCAGTGCGAGCCGGGCCGCCAACAACACAGCGGCAATCATACTCTCCGGATCGGCGCCATGGGATCACGGCAACCTGCCACCACTCACCTGTGGGGTCCGGCTTCAGCCGGATTGGAATGGAAGAAATCCACCTGAAGGCGGACGCCACGGGTGATTGTGTTCACACGCCCTTCCGCCTTCGCCAGGGCTACGGCGGACCGCCGTAGCTTTAGCGGAGGCTGGTCAAGGCTGCAGTGCGAGCCGGGCCGCCAACAACACAGCGGCAATCATACTCTCCGGATCGGCGACGCCTCTGCCGGCGATGTCGAACGCCGTGCCGTGATCGACCGACGTCCGCACGATTGGCAGCCCGAGCGTCACATTCACCGCCTGGCCGAACGCGACGAGCTTCACCGGAATCAGCCCCTGATCGTGGTAACAGGCGACCACGACGTCGAAGTCGCCGCGCCGTGCGCGGACGAACACCGTGTCTGCCGGAAAGGGACCCGCCACGTCGATGCCGCGGGCGCGGCAGGCAGCGATTGCGGGCGCGATGATCGTCTCCTCTTCGCATCCGAACAGACCGTGCTCGCCGGCATGTGGATTGAGTCCGGCCACGGCACGAGCGAAGCGGCACTGAGCGCGCGCGGCACGTCGGCCAGCGCGATGTGCACGGTGGCGAGCACGACACGCAGGACGTCCGAGTGAAACATCATCGCAACGTCGCGCGCGCCCGTCAGGTGGGCCAGCAGATCGGTGTGCCCGGACCACGGCAGACCGGCCAGCCGGAAGGCCTCCTTGTTGACCGGCGCCGTGGCAATCGCGTCGACCTCGCGTTTCATCGCCGCATCGACGGCACCCACCACGGCGTCGTACGCCGCCCGCCCTGCCTCGGCGCTCAGCACACCCGGCGCAAACGTGGCGCCGGTGTCCGCCCCGAACAGAACCGGCTCGCAGACGCCGAGCACACGCGGATCGGCGGCCGCTCGCGCCGCGATTTCGGGCCCGATGCCGGCCGGGTCGCCGCAGGTAATGGCGATGCGCGGCCGACGGAATTCGGAATTGAGAATTGGGAATTCAGAATTCGTGGTGGCTTTCGGCATTCCGAACCTGGTTCAAGACTCAGAATTTCGTCGACGACACACGATCAACGCAGAACGCGCTGAACCCGCAGAAACATGCACGCTCTGCGTGTTCTGCGAGTTCGGCGTTGTACGTCGTGTCCTCAAAAGTCGTTCGATTCCGAAATCAAGCCCCGTGCCCGCATGATCCACAGCCGCCGCTTCCGCAGCTGCCGCTTCCACACCCGCCCGAGCCGCAACCGGTCGGATTGTCGCATCCGCCTTCGTCGCCGCAGCCGCCGTGCACGACACCTTTGGCGTTCGGCAGCTCGTAGCGCAGGCAGCACTTCAGCCGGCCGCACAGTCCCGACAGCTTCGAGGGATTGAGGCTGAGGTCCTGCTGCTTGGCCATCTTGATCGAGACCGGCTCGAACGTCTGCAGGAAGGTCGTGCAGCACAGCGGGCGCCCGCACGTGCCGTAGCCGCCAATCATCTTGGCTTCGTCACGAACGCCGATCTGCCGCATCTCGATGCGTGTCCGGAACTCCGACGCCAGCTCGCGGACGAGCTCTCGAAAATCGACGCGCCCGTCGGCCGTGAAATAGAAGATCAGCTTGGACCCGTCGAAGGTCTGTTCCGCTCGCGTGAGCTTCATCCCGAGGCCCCGCTCGCGGATTTTCAGCGTGGCGATCCGGAACGCGTCCTGCTCGCGATGCTGCTGCTTCAGCCGCGTGACGATGTCGTCGCGCGTCGCAAGCCGGACGACACGCTGGGGCGAATCAGCGGCGGGGCGCCGCTTCTCGTCGAGCTGATGGATCGCGCGGACGACGGTCCCGACTGCCTGGCCGTTTTCAGTCTGGACGACCACGCGATCGCCGGCGCGGGGCACCGAATCGGCCGGCACGTCAACGACAGGAAAGGTCTGCGCCCGTCCAACGGGCGTCAGTTTGACAGCGACAAGCGGCGCCGGGTTCGCGGGGGGCACGGGTGCACCTTTATATTGACGATCGACTCCGGCCTGCGCACTCAGGGTGGTCCGTCTAAAGGCGGACACTACCGATGTTGCCAGGTTCGCCTGAAGTCGGACGCTACCGCCGCTGGTAGTGTCCGGCTTGAGCCGGACCGGTTGTAGTGTCCGGCTTGAGCCGGACCTACAGCTGCAACATCACCCAGTCAGCCAGGACCTTGACGCCGGCATTGCGGTCCAGCGCCACAAGAGCCTGATCGATCGCCGTAAACGCGCGGACGCCACGATCCCCCTGATACGCCGAGGCGAGCCGTTCGAGTGCCGGCTTCGCGTCGGGATTGGCGAGAACGCGGGAATCCGCGCGGGTTGCCAGGACTTCCACATCGCGGAGCAGCGACGCCATCGCACGCAGATACCACGCCAACTGCTCGCGATCGCTGGCGCCACCCGCTCCGGTCTTCGTCAACAATGTCTTCGCGCCATCGAGCCGCTTCGCTGCATCGCTTGTCGCCGCCGCGTGCGCCAGCACCCGCTCGGCGATTTCGCGCGCCTCCCGGTCGTCGTCGTGACGGGCGTCGCTCGCCGCAAATGCCAGCCGAATACAGCGCGACCGGACCGTCGCCAGCAGCATGTCCGGCCGGGCGGTCACGAGGATGAACGTGGATGAGGGTGGCGGCTCCTCGAGCGTCTTCAGCAACGCGTTTTGCGCCGCCGGAACGAGCGCGTCCGCTTCATCGACGATCACGACCCGCCGGCGGCCTTCGAACGGGCGGTACGCCGTCCGATCGACGATGTCTCGCACGTGTTCGACCTTGATGGAGCCGCTGTCGCCCGGCTCGACGACGAGAACGTCCGGATGGACGCCACGGGCGATGCGGACGCAGGCCGAGCATTTGCCGCACGCATCCGCCCGTTCGTGTGTGATCTCGGAAGGCTGCAGGCAGTTCAGCGCTTGCGCCACCGCCACGGCGGTGACCCGCTTTCCGACGTGTGACGGACCGGCAAAAATCAGGCTTTGCGGCAGCGTGCCGCGGCCGATCGATCGCGCGAGCAAATCGAGCAGACGACGATGACCCGTGATGTCGCGAGATGGCATGTAACCACGCTCACCACCACGGGCGCCAAAGACGCGGAAAGGACACTCGGTCAGGGTTGGACGTCCGCGTCCGCCGTGGCA
>QHWF01000633.1:2126-7070 GCA_003222455.1 Acidobacteriota bacterium | reverse complement strand
CGTCAGAATGGCTCAGCAACACCTTTCGGAGCTCCACCGGGCCCGTGAACGTCGTGCCATCCGGAAGCTTTGCCGACGCGTCAATCGGCGAGCCGGCCGCATCGACGTCTCGCCACTCGCCGATCGCGTCGAAATTCTCGAGCGCGAATCCCAACTCGTCCATCTGGGCATGGCAACTCGCGCACACCGGATTCGCACGGTGCTCGGTCATCTGCTCGCGCATCGGAAGGACCTTCGACGGATCCCGCTCGTCTTTCAGCTCGGGCACGTTCGCGGGGGGCGACGGGGGCGGCGTACCGAAAATATTCTCCAGGATCCATTTCCCGCGGATCACCGGAGAAGTCCTGTTCGCACGCGAGGTGCCGGTCAGAATCGAGCCCTGTCCCAACAGCCCGCGACGCACGCTGTCGGCCGGCAGCGACACGCGCCTGAATCGTTCACCAAACACGCCGGGGATCCCGTAGTGCCTGGCCAGCCGCTCGTTGAGGAACGTATAGTCGGCATCCAGCAGGTCGAGCACGCTGCGATTCTCGCGGATGATGCTGTCGAAGAACAATTCTGTCTCGCGCTCGAAGGCTTGACGGAGATTGTCGTCGAAGTGAAAGAGGAGTTCCGGACTGGGCCTGAGCGCCGCCACATTGCGGGTCTGAAGCCACTGCCCGGCGAAGTTGCTGACCAACGCGTCCGAACGCGCGTCCGCGAGCATCCGCCTCGCCTGCTGGTCCAGCACGACTGGATTGTGCAGGGTCTTCTTCTCGGCGATGTTCAAAAGCTCGTCGTCCGGGATGCTGCTCCACAAGAAGAACGACAGGCGCGACGCCAACTCCACATCAGTGATGCGATACGCCGTATTCGGCGCGACGTTCTCCGGTTGACTCTCGAATCGGAACAGAAAGTTCGGGCTCACGAGGATGCTGCGAACCGCGAGCTCGAGGCCCGATTCGAAGCTGCCGCGGCTGGCCCCATCGTGGTATCGGGCAAGCGGGATCTGAAGATCCTCGTCAGTCACCGGCCGTCGATACGCGCGCCGCGCGACGGTCGCGATGATTTTCCTGGCACAGGCCGCGTCGGCCGCCGACGCGGGCTGGCAGACGAACAGCCGGCGGCGGCTGGGGGAATCGTCCGTCGCCGCTGCATCCGGCGCTTCAGGCGCCGTGATCGTCACGCTGGAAAGACCAGGCTCGCCGTTGCCGGCCCGATACGGATCTCGACGCAGGTACGGGTCGAACAGGTCTTCGAGGAATGCAGAAGTCTTCTGGACGAAGTACGCCTGAACCAGATGAGAGCCGGCCTTCACCGGCACGCGGAACTGAAGCGCCTCCAGGACTTTTTCCGTCCGCTCCTGCCCACGCTCCTTGGCAAATTCCGGTCCGCCCACGGTCGACGTCCAGACCCTGGCGCGATCGAGACTCACATCGAGTTGATGCGGTTCCGCGGTCAGTCCCATGACGCCGCCGCCCGCTCCACTCTCGTTCAACCGCAGCTGGAACAGGTACTCGCCATCGACAGGAAAGTAATAGCGAATCGCCAATCCACCGCGCGATCCCCACGGCAGATCCTCGCTGATGCGGCTCCCCTGGTTGCGATCGCTGGGCACGAAGAAGGTCTCCGGCGATGAAGATCCCCGAACCCGGCCCAGCGCCATCTGGCTGATTTTCGCCGAGGCCTCCAGGTATCGCTCCGTCAGAACCGGCGACAACGACAGGGCGTCGGCGTTATTGTCGAATCCATACGCCGCAGTGTCCGCGGGCAGCAGCGACGGATCGATCTCGAGCGCGAGCATGTCGCGGATGGCGTTGCGATATTCGACGCGGTTGAGACGATGCAGTGTGGAGTGGCCCGGGTCGGGATGCTCGAGGGCCGCACGATCGAGCTCCGCCTCGAGCCACGACGTGACGCTTTCCGAGAGCGCTTTGTCGGGCCGCGGACGTCCAACCGGAGGCATCGCGCCCGTCCGAAGCTTGCGCACGACTTTTTCCCATTGCCCGGCGTGTTCGCTCACCTGCGCCAGGTCCAGCGCGTCGAGCGCGAGTCCGCCGGTCTTCATTCGCTGGTTGTGGCAGGTGACGCAGTACTTGTCGAGCATCGCGCGAGGTGGCGGCGGCGCAGCGGCGACGGCCGCCTGCTGCCGATCGACGCTCGTCGTCTGCGGCGTCGCACCTCTCCCCTGAATGCCGTAGGCGATCAGTACGATGAAACACCACACCGCGATGCTCGACGCAAAGCCAAGTCCGCCCGCGCGCGGTCGGCGCTTCGGCGGGACACGTCTTCTCATCGCTTTACTTCGTCCGGGATTGCGGCCGCGCACGGCGGCGGACATTTCATTTCCTTCGCGCCGAGTTTTCGCAGCAGCACCGCCGTGTGCGGCTGGGCAGCAAACGAATTGCCGTACTCGACACCATCGGCGACGATCAACGGAGTTCGTCCGTCTTTGGCGACCACGTCGAGCTTCGCGCCCTTGTCGAACAGATACTGAACGACGCTGTTCGCACCCCGATACGCCGCCGCGTGCATCGCCGTTTCACCGAGGTCGCTGACCGTGTTCACATCCGCGCCCAGTTCTTCCACCAGCAGTTTGACGGCCTCGAGCACCTGGGGTTCAGACGCGCGGTCCTGGTTCGAGGCCCAGGCGATGCCCGCCGCCGCCATGAGCGGGGTGATGTTTTCCTCGGTGCCGATCGCCGGGTCGGCGCCATGGGCGAGCAACAGGCGCATCACCTCGACATCCGCCGATTTGGCCGCAAACAGAAACGCGGTGGCGCCGGCCAAATGCCTGCGATACCTCGCGCCGGACCATCTGGGTTCCTCCATGCTGATCCGGCCGTTCACGCCGCGCCGTGAGCCAGCAGCGATTTGATGACGCGCAGCCGGTCGATTTTCACCGCGATGAATTGGTCGCTCAGGTGCCAGTTGGCCACGTGTACGGCGGCATGCAGCGGTTTCCCGAAAATATTGCCCTTCGACACCCCCTCGGAATCGCGCTCGCTATTCGTGAGTTTCCTGTATTTGAGCTCCGTTGTCGAGCAGAAAATCCACGAGATCCGCATGCCCGTTGATCACCGCCACGAGCAACGGCGTTGCACCGTCAGGTCTCGCCGCCTTGACGTCCGCTCCTGCGGCCAGCAACGATCGGACGGCCGTCATATCGCCTCGCCGCACCGCAAACAAGAGAGGCGTTGCGCCGCTGTTGGACCGGGCGTGGACACTGGCGCGATGATCGATCAGCACTTGCACGACCGGCCCGTGCCCGGCGGCGGCCGCCCACATCAGCGCTGTTTGTCCGTTCCACGTTTCCTTCGCGTCGACCTGTGCGCCGGCACTCAGGAGCACCTTGACCGCGTCAGCGTTTCCGCTGCGTGCCGCGAGCATCAGCGGCGTCTCTCCGGCACGCACGACGCCGTTCGCATCCGCTCCGGCCTTCAGTAACTGATCGATGATTGCCGCGTTGCCGTTTGCGGAGGCAAGCGCCAGTGGGGTGATACCGTAGTGGTTGGGCGTATCGACCCTGGCGCCGGCACGGATCAGCAGCGCCGTCGTTTCCGCGTCCTCCAGGTACGCCGACCAATGCAACGCCGTCGCGCCATCGTTCTGCGGCACGTTGACGTCGGCCCGCTGCTTCAGCAGCGCCTGCACGGCCTGCTTGTCGTGGCGCTGGACCGCGTCGGCGAGTGGTGCATCGTGGCCGGCGGCGCCAAGACTTGAAACGCAAAGCGCCGCGGCCAACCACAGCCCAGGCAAGCGTCGCATGCTCATAGTTTAAGCCCTAATTCATCTCACCGGCGAGGGCAGTGGGCAAGAGTCTCGCCGGACATCAAGGCACGCGCCGTGCCCAGGTCCGGATTGTGTTTCAGGACGCGCTGCAGCACCTGACGCGCCGCCGCGGCATCGCCGGCGGCGCACAAGCCGTTCGCGAGATTCACCCCGAGATCGCTGAGCTGTGGATTGTTGTCGAACGCCGGGCGCCACAGCTCGAAGGCCTGCGTCAGCATGCCGCGGCGCGCGTAAAGGACGCCAAGGTTGGCGGCGGCCACTGCGCGATCGGGGTCTGCCTTCAGGGCGCGATCGTAAAGCGCTGCCGCAGTCTCGAGGTCGCCCCGGACTTGATACAGGTATGCGAGCCGGACGAGCACGTCGGGATCGACGTCGGCCGAAGGGAGCACCTCTTGAAGCAGCCGGAAGGCCTCGCGCGCAGCGCCTGCGTCGCCGCGCAACGCCACTTCTCCGTAGGCAAGCCCCAGCTCGCGTGCGCGCGGTTGTTGCCTGTCGAACTCGATCAGCCGCCCGCCGCCGGTCGTCTGCGACTCCGATCGCCGGGTACGCACGATGCGGTGATCCGTCACCATCGTGTGGCCGATGTCGGCGCTGTCGATCCGCGGCATGTGACACGCCGCGCAGTCCGGCTGCTGCGGATAGTGCGTCTGCGACATGGGCGCGTGGCACGCCAGGCATCGGGCGCGGTAGTACGCGGACTTCGCGTCCTCGCGCGGCTGCAAATGAGGGTCGTGGCAGGTGATGCAGGACAGCGCTGCACCGCTGCGGCGCTTGCACAGGCTCAGCGCCAGCGCCTCAACCTGGCTGATGGCGGCCAGCCGATCGGTGGCCGCGTCTTCGCGAACGAAGATCGCCACATAATCCGAAAACACGTCACCGGGCGTATAGCCCTCCTCGGTGCGGTGTCTGGTGGCGATCCGCGCCTCACCTTTGAGATGACACTGATTGCAGACACTGTCGCGACGTTCGCCGGCCAGCGTTGCGGGATTGATCATCGGCCCGAGACCCTTTACATGATTGCTTCCCGGTCCATGACACCGCTCGCACCCGACGCCCGGCTGCAGGAACGCGTCGCCGGCAAAGCGATTCGATGTGCCGCTCTCCGGCGATTGAACGCGGCTCGAATGGCAGAACAAGCACGTGGCGTCCACAGGGCGATTCAACTCCATTTCG
>QHWF01000633.1:1455-2110 GCA_003222455.1 Acidobacteriota bacterium | reverse complement strand
TGTCCCATGCGCGCTTCCCGGCGTAATAGTTGATCGGCGATTGATACAGAAAGCGGTCGATCGCAAACAGGAACGTGCGGCCGCGCGTGTTCGAGCCGATCGAGTACTTCAGTTGTTCGGTACCGTGAAGCGGGCGAGGCGCCGGACGATCGTACGACAGGAATGCGGCCTGGCCCTGACGCCGCACCTGATACGAGATCCCGGACAGCCCGTGGTCAAATGAACCTTCGATGACGTTCGGCGGCGCGGGCCCGCTCGTCCGGGCCATCGCGGTGGAGGAGTAGCTGTCGTAAATCCGTCGATGGCACGCGCTGCACGCTTCATTGCCGACGTATTCGAGCGCTCGCGCCCGCTCGTCGATGCGGGAGGACTGGATCCACGGCGACAGCAGGAGCATCAGTACGACTGGCGTGAGAGCAGCACCACAGGCGTACATCATCGGACGTGATTACTCGCGCGCTGCCTTCAGATGCTGATCGAGGAACCGGAGCACGGCGCTGTATCCCGCAATCTGGTTCGCTTTCTTCGTGAAGCCATGCCCCTCGTCGGGAAACACGATGTATTCCGCCGTCACACCATTCTTCTTCACCGCCGCGACGATCTCGTCCGACTCCACTTTGAGCACCCGCGGATCGTTCGCCCCCTGGAGCACGAG
>QHWF01000633.1:0-1388 GCA_003222455.1 Acidobacteriota bacterium | reverse complement strand
CGCACCCAGTTGGCCACGCCGAACAGGTCGACGCCGACGTTGAAGACATCGGGCTGGAACGCCAGCGCCGCCAGCACCATGTAGCCGCCGTAGCTGCCGCCGATGATCCCGATGCGCTCGGGATCCACGTAATCGAGCGACCGCAGGTAGTTCTTGCTGTCCACGCAATCCCACAGCGGTTCGCGACCGTGTTTCTTGTCATCTGCCGCGAAGAACGTCTTTCCGTACCCCGAGCTGCCGCGGTTGTTGATGCCGAGCACCACGTAGCCGTGGTTGGCCAGATACTGAATAACCGCGCTGTACGCCGGCGTCGTCTGGCCGCCGGGGCCGCCGTGCACCCACACGAGCGCCGGCGCCTTGCTCGAGGCCGTCGCCTGATGCGGCTTCCAGAGCGTGTTGGGAACGGTCATCCCGTCGGGCGCCTTGAAGCGCACGACCTGCGCGTCCACGAGGTCCGCGGCATCGATCTGGGGGCTGAGCGAGTCGGTGATCTTCGTCAGTTTCCTGGTGGCAATGTCGAGCACGTAGAGATTGTTGGGGGACCGATCGCCGCTGACCGAGAGCGCCACCTTCGTCTCGCTCCGCGCGAAGCGCACGAACGTCACGCCGTCGTTTGGCACCGACGGCAACGCAACCGGCATGCCGGTTGCCTCGTCGACCACAGAGACGACGGGGCGGCCGTCTGCGTTGATGATGGTCGCGCGGTACTTGCCGTTGTGCGAGAACGTCGCCGAGACAACGTCCCACGGCGCGGACTGCACCACGTCGGTTTTTTCGTCGGCCAGCGCGTAGCGGTTCAGCGACTGGAACTCGCCGGCAGCATCGGTGACGAAGTACAAGTACTTCGACGTGCGATCGAAGCCGGCGGGCTGATAATTCGCGTTGCCGGAGTGCTTCGAGATGTGCCTGGTCTCCTTCGAGGACGCGTTCCAGAGATACATGTCGCTGTCGTTCGTCGTGTTCACCTTCGAGAGTGCCACCCACTGTGCGTCGTCGGACACGCCGGCGGGGAGGTAGCCGTTCTTGTTCTCGAAGAACATCGTGCGCGCGTAGGTCTTCGCGTCGTAGCGATAGAGATCGAAGAACCGGGCATCGCGCTCGTTTGAGGCCACGTAGAACGCTGAGCCGTCGTGCGTCCAGCCGGCGAACTGCGCTTTGAGCTTGTCGCCCGGCGTGAGGTCGCGCTCGTCGCCGTCCCCGGCAAGGACATACAGGTGATTCAGTTCGTTGCCGCTCTGGTCGCGGGTGATGAGGACGCGGTTGTCGGTCGGGAAGAAGGAGATGGCGTACGTGGAGTCCTTCGTCGACGTCGTCGCCGGCGTCCACGCGCCGCCGCCTACGGGAATCGTGTACGCGTTCCAGATGCCGGTTTTGTTCGAGGAGAAGAG
>QHWF01000163.1 GCA_003222455.1 Acidobacteriota bacterium | reverse complement strand
TCGGCCTGCGCATGATCGATGCGCCGAAGACGCTGATTCTGATCTCGGAAGGGTTCGTGCTCAGCGACCAGGCGATGATCATCGATCTGGGACGTCTGGCCGCCGAGGCGCGGACGAGCGTGTACGCGCTCAGACTGGACAACCAGATGTTCGACCTGGCCGATCGCCGCCTGCCGATCAATCCGATTGGCGACCGCCGGGCGCGCGGCGAAGGACTCGAGTTGCTGGCCGGCGCTTCGCGCGGGGCGCTGTTCACCGTGGCCACCGCTGAGGCGCCGTTCTTCGAACGGATCGAGGCCGAGCTGTCCGGGTACTACCTGCTCGGCGTCGAGTCCGATCCGCGCGACCGCGACGGCAAGGCGCATCCGATCCGGGTAGACGTCCCGCAGCGCGGCGCGATCGTGCGCTCGCGCCGACAGATTCTGAACGCGCCGACAGACGCACGCGGGCGGCGGTCGCCGCGGCAGTCGATGATCGCGGCGCTCAGCTCGCCGCTGCTCAGCGCCGCGCTGCCGCTGCGTGTTGCATCGTTCTCGCTCCAGGGCCCCGAGCGCGACAAGGTGCAGCTCCTGATCCATGCGGAGGTCGGCAGCGATTACGCGGCGTCGAAAGTCGTCTCGCTCGGCTATGTGATCACCGATCAGAGCGGCCGCGTCGCCGACAGCCGCACGGCCGACGCACGCCTGCAGCCGTTCGTGAACGGCGTGCCCTCGCCGCTCCAGTACACGGCGGGGGCGAGCCTCCCGCGCGGCGACTACACGTTGAAGCTCGCGATTGCCGAGGGCGATCGCGTCGGCACGGTCGAACACACAATCCACGCGGGGCTCGCCGAAGTGAGCGGCGTCATGCTCAGCGAGTTGATGGTCGGCGGACCGGCGGCGGAATCCGGCAACGTGCTCCAGCCGACGATCGGGTACACGGCAAGCTTTGGATCGCTCCATGGATACCTCGAGGCGTACGGGAATCAGGTGGACGCCGTCACCGTCAAGTACGAGGTCGCCGTGGACGCGCAAGGCGCGCCGCTGATGACGACCGACGCGCCGGGGCAGCTCGCCAGCGACGACCGCATGATTTTCTCGCGCGTCATGCCGATTCACCAGTTGCCGCCGGGAAAGTACGTCATGCGAGCGCTGATTTCGTCTGCACGGAAGCCGCTCACGACGCTCGTGCGCGCGTTCGAGGTGTCGCCGCCGAAGGTGCTGATGGCGTCGGCCGAGGGCCTTGGACCCACGTCGGTCGATGCCGAGCTGTTCCTCCCGGTCGAGGAAGCGGCGATGAATCCGCGGTTCAAGCGCGACCAGGCCATCGACACGAGGACACTCGAGCCGTTCCGCGCCCGCGTCCCCGACACCGTGAAGGCCTCGTTCGATCAGGGCATCGGATTCATGACGACTGGGGATTATCCGAAGGCCGAGCAGAGCTTCAAGAAGGCCATCGATCCCGACGTGGACAGCACCGCAGGGCTCGTCTATCTCGCGGCGGCGTTCGCCGCCTCGGGCCACGACATTCAGGCCGCCAGCGCATGGCAGACGGCCCTCGTGGACGGGACCGAGCTGTCACAAATCTATCAGTGGCTGGCCGATGCGTTGATGCGGACCCACGACTACGGCGAGGCGCGCGCGGTGCTGGAAGAAGCGGTCGGGAAGTGGCCGTCGGACGTGCGCTTCACCAAGCCGCTCGCCATGCTGTACGCGACGTTCGGCAAGGGGCGCGAAGCGGTCCGGACCATCGAGCGGTACCTCTCGGAGGAGCCAGACGATCGAGACGCGCTCTACCTCGCCATCGAGTGGCTCTACCACGTGCGCTCGGCAGGCGCGATCGTCCACGATCGCACGGAGGATCTGAAGCTTGCGCAGACGTATGCGCTCGCGTACGAGCGCGCCGGCGGCCCGCAGATTGCGCTGGTCAAGCAGTGGGTTGGGTTTCTGGAGAATGAAAAGCGCTAGGAACGGGTCCGACTAACTGACGGCGCCCTGGAACGCAGAGGCCGCGAAGGCCGCTGAGAGAACACTGTGTTTCTTTGCGTCCTTTGCGGCCTCTGCCTTGAATCGTGATGTTCGCCCTGGGAATGACCACGGTGGACGCTTCAGAATTCGGAACGTGGAATTCTGATTGCGTGAACGCATTCCGAATTCCGAATTCCGAACTATGTCAGCTGTCGTCGTGGCTGTGAGGGGCGCGCTTCTTTGCCCGTGAACGACGCGTCGCGGCGGGCTTCCTCGCTGCTGTTTTCCGCGGCGCCGGCGCCGCCCGGTGGGCCCGCGATCGCGCGGTGCGCTTGTTGGCACGTCCGAGGAGCTCCGCCGTGCTGTCGATCGGAATCGGCTCGGCCTCCGGCCGTTCGGTTTCGAGCGGCTCCTGGGCCTCGAGCACTTCGCCAGGCTGTGTCTCGATGGGCTCGACGTCCACGACTTCGAGCGGCTGTTCGGCGAACGAGGGCACGGATTCGACCGCGGCCTGCGTTTGCAGGGCGGCCCCGGCGAACACGCGCAGCCCGCCGCGGCGATCGCGCTCGATGCGGACCAGTGCTTCCTTCTGACACGCGCGCAGCAAATCCATCAAGCCGCCGAAGCCGTACCGCCGCTCGTCAAACCCTCCGTCCGCCTGGCGGAGAATCTGCTTCACGTTGCGCAGGTACATCGGCCAGCGTGCGGTGCTCGCGGCCGCAAGGATCCGTCCGGCACGCTGCACGCCCTCCGCGGCGCTTTCGGTCTGGGGCACCGGTTCGGACCGGACCGCTTGATCGGCCGGCGGTCTGCTGCGCTGATCACCGGTAGGTCTGAACGGCTGCACAACGGCGGACGGCTGCGGCTCGCTGGCAGGCCTGACCGTCGGCACGCCCACCTGCGCCACTTCGCTATCGGGCAGCGAGCGGGCTTTCGGCTCCGCCGTGTCGACGTCTTCCTTGAATGCTTCGTTCAGCTCGACCATCACACTGCGACCGGAATGTTTCAGCGTGATGAAGCCGGCATGCGCCAGCTTCTCGGTGAAATCGAGGAACGACGAGGCGCCGTAATTGCGCTCGGAAAAGGTGGAGTCCAGCTGCAGGAGCGTGCTCTTGAGGAGCCCGGTCTGCGGTGTCACCTCGCGGTCAGCGAGGATCTTCAACGCACGGCGCACGATCGGGAACGCCTGCGCCACCGGCGTCGTGGCCGCGGCCACGGGCGGCTTGCCGCCTTTCGACGCCGACCGTCTCGCGCCGGTCAGGTTCTCGTACGCGATGAACTCGTGACAGTTCCGCTGGAGGATGACGCTGGTGAAGGCACGACCACCGACCACGAACACCTTCTTGTCGTACTGCTTCAGCTTTTCGACGAGCGACAGGAAATCGCTGTCGCCGCCGACGATCACGTAGGAGTTGATGTGCGGGTGGGTGAACGCCATCTCCAGCGCGTCGAGCGCGAGGTTGATGTCGGCCCCGTTCTTGTCGCCGCCGGGGGTGAGATTGCGCTGCACGAGGCGGATGGCGTGCTGGGTGAGCGAGCGGCTGTACTCGCCGGCGCGCGTCCAGTCGGCGTATGCGATCTTGGTGACGACCTCGCCGCGTTCCTTGATCGCGTCGAGGATCGTGCCGACGTCGAAGTGTTCGCCAAGGGTGCTCTTGACGCCGATTTCGATGTTGTCGAAGTCGATGAAGACGGCGATGTTCAGACGATCTTGATGTGCCAAACGGTCCCTCTGAATGGGTGAGGCCGACACGAACTGGCGATGGGCGCCGGTTCCGTTGAGCTGGAACGGCTCATGCCGGCTACAGATTCATTATCCACCAGCAAATGGACGTTCGCGCGGTCTTTCGGCTAGAGCTACCACATAGTCGCAGAGGTTCAACAGGTCTCTACCTACGAGCGTATCCGAGTAACAGAACTCCACCTTGGAACGCAAAGGCCGCGAAGGCCGCTGAGAACTACTGTCTTTCTTTGCGTCCTTTGCGGCCTCTGCGTTCATCGTGATGTTACCTCTAGGAGCCATTCTCGAGTGGCGGCGGCGCTTCAGGCGTGGGCCATACGATTTTCGCGAAGCCGCCGCGCTGCAACAGCTCGCGGCCTTTGCCCCCGCGTCCGGTCACTTCATATCGGGCCGTGCTGATGGTCTGCTCAGCACCTCGTGTGGTTTCGACGGTCAGCAAATCCCGGTCGCCGGTGGACGCGATGAACCCGAGCACGCGATCGTCCTCGGCGAGCTTGATCAACAACACACCTTTTCCGGGACCCGACAGGAAATTCACCTCTTCCGCCTTTGCCAGCATGCCCCGCGCCTGCGCGGTGGCGGCAATCAGCACTTCGCTGCCGGTGAATCTCGCGACGCCGACGATTTCGGCGCCATCCGAGGGACGCGCGTAGCGGCGGCCCGAGCGCGTGCTCGGCTCGACGAATCCTTCCAGGCCGAAGCGCAGCGCATACCCGTCGCTCGAGACGGCCACGGCGTGGACCCGCGCCGCCTCGCCTTCTTTCTTCGGCTGGATAGTGCCGGCGACCCTCGGATCGAGGCTCATCGCTCCGACGATTTTCTCGCCGTCCTTCAGCTTGAACTGCTTCTGGATCGGTTCGCCGTAGCCGGTCGACGCCGGGACGTCGATGATGCGGCTCGTGTAGGCAACCCCGAAGTTCGAGAAGAAGACGCACGTGGCACGCGTGCTGCCCGCAAGCGCCACCAGCACCGCATCGCCCTCGCGCAGCCGGGTCGAGGAGACATCCTTCACCTCCTTCTGCCGCTTCACCCAGCCGTCGCGCGACACGATCACCACGTTGTCTTCTTCGACGATGAAGTCGTGTGCGGTGTATTCCGGCTCGCTGGTGTCGCTGGCGATGGCCGTGCGTCGTTTGTCGCCGTACGTCGTGCTGATGGTGTCGAGTTCGGTGCGTACGAGCTTCCAGCGGCTGTCTTCGTCCTTGAGCAGCGCGTTGATCTGTCGCGCGCGCTTGCGCCGGTCCTCCAGTTCCTGTCTGATGACCAGGATCTCCAGCCGCGCGAGCCGGTAGATCTTCAGCTCGAGGATCGCGTCGGTCTGGTCGGCATCCAGCTTGAACCGCACGATGATCTTTTCGGCGGCGTCGGCTTTTCCGTCCGACTTGCGGATCATCCTGATGATCTCGTCGAGCGCGTCGAAGACGGTTTCGAGCCCTTCGAGGATGTGAATGCGCTTTTTCAGCGCCGCGAGCTCGTGCTCGAGACGCTTCGTCACGACCTCGAGGCGGAAGTGGAGGAAGTGCCACAGAATCTGCTTCAGATCGAGGCGTTCCGGCCGCCCGACTTCGGGATTTTCCGTCGGAATCAGGCACGTCAGGTTGACGCCGACGTTGATCTGCAGCGGCGTGTGCTTGAAGAGGTACGCCATGATCATCTTCTCGTCGGCGTCCCTCTTCATCTCGAGCGCGATGCGCACATCGTCGGCCGACAGGTCCTTCACGTCGATCAGCTGCGGCAGCTTGCGGCTCAGCACCACTTCGGCGATGCGCTCGACCAGCTGAGACTTGTTGACCGTGTAGGGAATGCTGTCGACGTAGATCGTCTTCGTCGATCGCGTTTCCGGTCCGATGTCCCACGTGCCGCGGAGACGGATGCCGCCCTGACCGGTTTTGTAAATCTGCGTGAGCTCCTCGCGCGAGTTGAGGATCTGGCCGCCGGTCGGAAAATCGGGCCCCTTGATGTAGCGGCACAATTGCGCGCTGCTCAACTCGTCGTTGTCGAGCAGTTTCGTGAGCGCCGTGCAGACCTCCGTCAGATTGTGCGGCGGGACGTTCGTCGCCATCCCGACGGCAATCCCGGTCGTGCCGTTCACCAGCAGGTTCGGAAGGCGTGCGGGAAGGACAACCGGTTCGGTCTTCGTGCCGTCGTAGTTCGGGCGGAAGTGAACCGTGGTCTGCTCGATCTCGCCGAGCAGGTCGTCGCTGATGCGGGCGAGACGGCATTCCGTATACCGCATCGCGGCGGCGGCGTCGCCATCGAGCGATCCGAAATTGCCCGAGCCGTCCACGAGCGGGTAGCGCAGCGAGAACGGCTGCGCCATGCGGACGAGCGTTTCATACAGCGCGGTGTCGCCATGCGGGTGGTAGCTGCCCATCACGTCGCCGACGACCTTGGCGCATTTGCGATGCTTCGCGTCGGCGGTCAGGTTCTGCTGCCACATCGTGTAGAGGATGCGGCGCTGCACCGGCTTGAGTCCATCGCGTACGTCGGGAAGCGCGCGGGACGTGATGACCGACAGCGCGTAATTCAGATAGCGCGACTGCGCCGCTTCGTGAAGCGGGACGTTCTCGGTGCTGCCGCCGCTTCCATTGCCGCCCGCGCCAAGGATCGACGATCGAACGGCGGCATCGCGTCGGGTTGCGCCGGTGTCGGCCGGCTCCAGATTGTCGAAGAGTGATTGTTCGTGAGGTTTCCGTCTCTTGGCCACAATGGGTCAGGTGGGGCAGGTAAGGCGGGTAGGGCGGGTAAGGGCGGGTAGGGCGGGTAGGGCGGGTAGGGCGGGTAGGGCAGGTAGGACGGGTAGGGCAGGTAGGGCAGGTAGGGCAGGTAGGGCAGGTAGGGTATGTCGATCGGGTGGGTCAGGTGGTCGGGTAGATCCTAGCCGACCTCCTTGACCTTCCCGCCGCCCACCCGCCCTACCTCCCCCCACCTGCCCCACCTGCCCCACCTGCCTATTTGATGAACAGCATCTCCCGATACGTCGCCAGCGGCCACGTCTCGTGCGGCAGGATGAGCTCGAGCTCGTCGCCCGCATCACGCAACGTGGCCATGGCAGGAATGACGACGTCGCGGAAGTGGCGGGCGTGCTTGACCGCGTCGCCATTGGCCTCGTGCTCGAGCGCGTACTGAAGCTTGTCGGCGCGCCGCTTGAAATCGTCGATCAGCTTCGTCAGCCGGTCGAGGACCTTCTTGCCCTCGATCGACCTGCCGCCGGCCGCCTTCACGGCGGCCACGCTCTGCGCCACGTGCTTCTGATACTCGAGGGCAGCCGGCAGGATGTACCGGTTCGACATCAGCACCATCAACTGGCCTTCGACGTTCACCGTCTTGTTGTACATCTCGACCATGACGTCGTAGCGCGCGTGGACCTCGCGCTCGTTCAACACCTTGTACTTCTCGAAGATGCCGGTCACGTCCCTGGCGATCAACTGCGGCAGCGCGTCAGGGGTGTTTTTCAGGTTCTGCAGCCCGCGTTTCGCGGCCTCCTTCTCCCACTCTTTCGCGTAGTTGTTGCCGTTGAAGATGATCCGCTTGTGCTCCTTGATCACTTTGGGCAGGAGCTCGGCGACCGCATGCTCGAGCGACTTGCCGCTGGCGGTCGCCTTCTCGAGCTCCGTGGCGATGTAATCCAGCGATTCGGTGACGGCGACGTTGAGCGCGATGTTCGGGTAGCCGATGCTCTGATTCGACGACACGGCGCGGAACTCGAACTTGTTGCCGGTGAACGCAAACGGGCTGGTGCGGTTGCGATCCCCGGCGTCACGCGGAAGCTTCGGCAGCACGAGCACACCCGTATCGAGCTCGCCCCCGTGCTTGCTCGACCGGGCGCTGCCCTTCTCGATCTGCTCGAAGATGTCGGTGAGCATGTCGCCGAGGAAGACCGAGATGATGGCCGGCGGCGCTTCGTTCGCGCCGAGCCGATGGTCGTTGCCCGCGCTCGCGATGGAGGCGCGCAGCAGTCCCTGCCATTTGTTGACGGCGCGCACGACGGCCACGCAGAACACCAGGAACTGCATGTTGTCGTGCGGGTTCGCGCCCGGACTGAGGAGGTTGTGCCCCAGATCGTCGCTGATGGACCAGTTCAGGTGCTTGCCCGACCCGTTGACGCCGGCAAACGGCTTCTCGTGCAGCAGGCAGGCGAGCCCATACTTCGGCGCCGTCCGCCGCATCGTCTCCATGGTCATCATCTGATGATCGGTGGCGACGTTCGCGTTCTCGAACACCGGGGCGATTTCGTACTGACTCGGCGCCACCTCGTTGTGGCGGGTCTTCACCGGCACGCCGACCTTGTACAGCTCGGTCTCGACCTCCGACATGAAGGCCATCACGCGATCGGGAATCGAGCCGAAGTACTGATCCTCGAGCTCCTGCCCTTTTGGCGGCCTCGCACCGAACAGCGTCCGTCCCGCGTTGATCAAATCGGGCCGCGACAGATAGAAATACCGGTCGATCAGGAAATATTCCTGCTCCGGACCGCACGTGGTGACGACGCGCTCGGCCCGCGAGCCGAAGAGCCGCAGGACGCGGACCGCTTGCTTCGAGAGCGCTTCCATCGACCGGAGCAGCGGCGTTTTCTTGTCCAGCGCCTCGCCCGTCCAGCTCACGAACGCGGTGGGAATGACGAGCGTTGTCGAATTGCCGCTCTTGAGGAGCCACGGCGCGCTGGTTGGATCCCAGGCTGTATAGCCCCGTGCTTCGAACGTGGATCGCATGCCGCCCGACGGGAAGCTCGAGGCGTCGGGCTCGCCTTTGATCAATTCTTTACCCGAGAACTCGGCCACCGCCTTGCCGTCCCCCGTCGGCGACAGAAACGAGTCGTGCTTTTCCGCGGTGATGCCGGTCAGCGGTTGAAACCAATGCGTGTAATGGGTGGCCCCATGTTCGACCGCCCATTCCTTCATCGCCGACGCAATGGCATCGGCCACCGAGTTGTCGAGCGGCACGCCCAGCGTGATCGTCCGCCGCAAAGCGTGATACACGGGTTTCGGCAGGCGCGTCTGCTGGACGGCATCATTGAAGACCAGGCTGCCAAAGGTTTCGGTCGCTCGCGCAAACCGTGTGTCCTTGGCTTCTGTGACCGACCAGTCCCGAATGGCGGTAATCGCCTCGGTGAGCACTGCAGAACCCATGACGTTGCCCCTCTCTTTAATGAAACGGCACTCGATGACGAACGCGCATCATAACGCGCGTTTCAGGAAACGTGCATTATCTCAGGAATCGTGTCAGTTCGACAATTCCCGAGCTGCACGAGCTGCAATGGCGTCCACGTTTTGCACGACACTGACGTGCTTGGTGCATTTCACGCACAGTTTTCCGATCACCTGCTGATTTCCGGCCACCAGCCCAGCAGTGCAAGGAACTCCGCCAGCACCATAGCGGTCGCGCCCCAGATCTCGAAGCCATGGACATGGAACGCCGGCACGGTGTAGGAGCGTCCATCGCGTACTCGCATGGTGGAGCGCAGCGCGGCCCGATCGGCCAGGTCCGCGACCGGGACCTCCAGAATCCGGGCCACTTCGCCGTCGGCAGGCGCCATGGCCGGATGTTCACGCCGCACGGCGACGATCGGGTGCAGGCGGAAACCGCTCACGGGGATGTCGATCGGCGTCAGCGTCCCGAGAACGCTGATGCCGTCGGACGCCAGGGCGACTTCCTCATTCGCCTCCCGCAGTGCGGCCTGCTCGAATGTTTCGCCCGGTTCGACCACTCCACCTGGCAACGACACCTGACCGCGATGCCGGTCCAGCGTGTCGGATCGGACCGTCAAGACGATGTGCGCTCGGGCACGAACGGGAAAAACCAACAGGAGTCCCGCCGCATGCCGAACGCGCGACGGATTGAAACCGTCCGGCCACTCGCGGCGTGGAACCGGCGCGAGCACAGCCTGAGCCTCGGCGCCCGGCAGCTCGCGCTGAAACGCGGTGTTGAGTTGACGGATGACGTCAGCGAACAGCATCAGACAATTTTTTTCCGGCCGCGATCGGTCACATCTCCCTGTTGCGACTGAAAACACGACGGTCACGCCGATCCGCGGAATTGGAGAAATGCTCCGGCACGTCCAAAAAAAGCTGAAAGGGACTCCGCCTGAGATGGAAGGCCTTACTAGAATGACACGGATCGGCTGGAGTTCCAGGCTGAATCTTCGACAACTGTTTGCAACGGCGTCAGCCGTGATGGCCGGGATCGTGAACATGGCCATGAATCCCAGAGACTCGTCTGTGCCATTGAAGGTGGGCGATTCGGCGCCGGACTTTTCGTTGAGCGGATCTGACGGTCGCGTCCATTCACTTCACGATGCCATCGGCAGCGGCGCGGTTGTGCTCGCGTGGTTTCCAAAGGCGTTTACCGGTGGTTGAACGGCTGAGTGCCGGTCGCTCCGGGCGAGCGGCGACGCGTTGCGTCGATTTGCGGTGCAGTATTTCGCAGTGAGCGTCGATACACCGGAGACGAACGCGAAGTTCGCGGCGTCGCTTGCGGTCGATTACCCGATTCTCAGCGATCCAACAGGGGACACGGCCCGAGCATACGGCGTCTTAGCTGCAAGTGGTTACGCCGCGCGGCAGACGTTTTATATTGGCGCCGACGGCCGCATTCTTGCGATTGACCAGAACGTCGGTCCCGTTTCGCACGGCAGCGACATCGTTGCGAAGTTGACCGAGCTCGAGATTCAGCGGTCAGCGACGATACCGGAAGAAGGCAAAGGCAGCTAGGCGGGTCCCGGGAGACGGGGATCCCGCGCGCGCCCGAGAATTCGAACCACTTACACCATGCTGACGGCGTGTCGCGTACGTCAGCGTGCAGCGCTGGAGCACGTCATGGCTCTGCTCGATCGATTCCGCATCCAGCCTCGACAGAAGCATCCGGACCCGAGCGTCCGGCTCGCCTTCGTCCAGGAAGTCCCGCTCGACGAGCGCGCGTTGCTGGCGGAAATCGCGCGCGACGATGGCGATCCGCGGGTGCGGCGAGCGGCGGTCGCAAAGCTGATGGATCCAGCGGCGCTTGCCGGCGTCGCGCGCCTCGATGCCGACGAAGGGGTGCGGATGCACGCGGTGGCGATGCTGCGCGACCTCGCGCTCGAGGCGTTCGAAGGGATGGGCGAGCGCGAGAGCCTCGCCGCGATCGACGAGCTGTCCGCGTTGCCCGATCCGAAAACGCTCGCATCGATTGCGAAGACTTCGGCCAGCGAAGCGCCGGCCCGGCGCGCGTTGTCGCGAATCACCGACGTGCACGTGCTCGGATCGGTCGCGCGGCATGCGCAGCACGAGTCGGTGCGGCAGGCTGCGTTCGAGCGCGTGCAGGATCGCGGCGAGATCCTCGACGTCGCGCTGAACAGCGAATTCAAGGACACCGGCGTCGCGGCGGTGGAGCGGCTGTCGGATCGCGACGACCTCGAAGAGGTGGCGAACCGGGCCAGGAACAAAGCGAGCGCGAAGCGCGCCCGCTCGCTGGTCCGCGACATGGAGGAGCGCGCCGCCTCTGAGGCGGCGGCCGCCGCCGCATCGGCCGTTCCGCCTCCGGTCGATCCGGATCCGGCGGAGCTCGAACGCGCCGCGCGCGAACAGGAGGAGCGTGAGGCTGCCGCGGCGCGCGAACGGGCGGAACAGGCGGAGCGCCTGCGCGCCCAGGAGGACGCCGAGGCGCGCGCCCGCGAAGAAGAAGAACACGAGGCGGCCGAACGTGCGCGGATACACGAAGCCGAAGAAGCCGCGCGGCGTGAAGGCGAGCGGCGACGCGACCGCATGTCCGAGCTGGTGCTCGAAGCCGAAGCCGCAGCCGAGGATCAGGACCTGCCCGCTGCCCGGCGGCGGCTCGACGTCGCACGGCGCGAATGGAAGGACCTGAGCGCCGGGATCATGGTCGATCAGGATCTTGCGGCGCGATTCACGGGCGCGGAGCATCGGCTCGGCGCACGCGATGCCGCGGCGAAGGAGCAGGAGCAGCGGACGCGGCGCGAGGCGCTGGTGCGCGTCCAGCATCTCATCACGCGCGCGGAAGCGCTGGCGGCGCGTCCCGAGCTGACGCTCAAGGCCGGCGAGCGCGCGCTGCGCGACATCCGCACGACGCTCGGCGCGGTGCCGCCGCTGCCGTCGAAGCACGACTTCGAGGAGATCGTACATCGCCTCAAGGCGGTGCAGGCCGCCTTGACGCCGCGCGTGCAGGAGTTGCGCGACGTCGCCGACTGGCAGCGCTGGGCGAACGTCGGGATCCAGGAGCAGCTCTGCGAAAAAATGGAGGCGCTCAAGACGGTCGAGGATCCGGAAGCCGTCGCCCGGCAGGTGCGCGAGCTGCAGCAGGAATGGCGACAGGCCGCCGATGTCCCGCGTGCGCAGGGCGAAACGCTCTGGAAGCGGTTCAAGGCCGCGCACGACGAGGTGTGGGCGAGGTGCGAAGCGCATTTCGCCGAACAGGCCGGTGCGCGCGCCGAAAATCTTGCGAAGAAGCTCGCGCTCTGCGACCGGGCCGAAGCGCTCGCGGAGTCGACCAACT
>QHWF01000162.1 GCA_003222455.1 Acidobacteriota bacterium | reverse complement strand
CGACGCGTGCGATCATCCGGCCGCCGGCCGCAGGCTTCTCGATCGAGAGGGAGAGGATTTGTCCGGGGATGAGCACGGGGTGCTTTCGCTGACATTTCAGATTGTAGATTTCAGATTGTAGATTTCATATTGCAGATTTAAGAGTGCAAATTGAATGTAGGACCTCACAGTGACTCTTTCAAATCTGAAATAAATCTGAAATCTGAAATCTACAATCTGAAATCTCAGCGTCAGTACCGGTACGCAACCACCGGCAGGCGGCACCGCTCGCGGACGAGGCGATCGATCGCCCGCTCGCGCGCGTGTGCGAACGCTTCCGGACCTATGCGGCCGCGAAACGGCGCAAGCTCGTCATCGGCTTCGCCTGCGAGTGCCGTGCGCGTCGCGTCGTCCAGGAGGGCGCGCGCCTGCTGCAGGAACTCCCGGTCAAGCGATTCGAGCCGATCGATCAGCGCCTGGCGCGCCGCCCCGCGCACGCCGCGCGCAGCCCTGCGCGCCGCATCGAGCTCCGTCGCGGCCCGGTCGATCAGCGGATCGAACGACACGTCGAGCGTCTCCGCCGACCGCGCGGATGTGAGACGCAGCACCACGCGTTTGAGGTGCTCCGGGAGCGACGGTTGACGCGATTCGGAATCGTGGATGCCATCGTCGAGACTGTCGGGCTCGGCGCCCGGGGGTGCTGTCGCCGCACCGGTGACGCCGGTGGCGCGCCGCCATTCGTCGAAGACATCCAGGACATCGGCCTCGCAGAAATCAATCTTGACCGGCCGCCGGCGCGGGCCGTTTCGATAGTAGCGCTCGAAATACCGATCGATCCCCTTGAACGCCACCTTGATCGGCACGCCGCGTTCCGCCCAACCCGCCACGAGGTCGAACGACGGCCCGGTCACCCGGATCAGGTGACCATCGTTCTTCCGGCACAGGTACGCCTCAATTTCCCGGCAGTAATCAGGTGGCTGCAATTTCAGTCAGACGGGAAACCAAGGACACAAGGGATACCAAGGACACAAAGGAAGAGATAGACCCGGCTCATGAATTCTGCCACGAAGTCACGAAGGCCACGAAGAAAGACCTGACTGTTCTCTTGTTCCCGTGATCTTCGCGATCTTCGTGGCTTCGTGGCCAGTGCTGTGATGTTGATAACTGAGCCCCGCTCAACATTCGCACCTACTGATTGCGCTCCCACACGATTCGTAAACCATGAAGCGTCAGGTCCGGGTCGACATGCTGAATGAGCGGCGTCTCCGGCGCTATGATGTCGGCCAGACCGCCCGTCGCCACACACACCGCATCGCCGCCGAGCTCGTCGCGCATCCGGCGCACGAGCCCTTCCACCATGCCGACGTAGCCGTAAAACAATCCCGACTCCATCGCGCTGACGGTCGTTCGGCCCACGATGCGGGCAGGCTTGCGGACGTCGATGCGCGGCAGGCGCGCCGCACGCTGAAACAACGCATCCGCCGAAATCTGCACGCCCGGGCAAATCGCACCGCCGAGGTATTCGCCCTTTGCGGTAATGGCATCGAGCGTGGTGGCGGTGCCGAAGTCGACGACGATCAACGGGAGCCCCGAGGTCCGGCCGAACCGCTCGAAGGCCGCGATGCCATTGACAATGCGATCGGCGCCAACTTCGGCGGGATTCTCGTAGAGAATCGGCATGCCGGTCTCGAGGCCCGGTTCGATGGTCAAGGGCGGCACGCCGAAATACCGCTTCGCCATCGCATGGATCGTCGGCGTGAGTGGCGGAACGACCGAGCCGAGGATGATGCCGCGGATCCGGACGCGCTCGATTCGGCTGTGCGCAAACAGACCGTCGACGAGCAGGCCGAGCTCGTCGGACGTCCGCTCGCGCAGCGATTGAAGGCGCCAGCTCTGGATCAGGGTGGCGTCGTCGAACACGCCCAGGACAATGTTCGTATTACCTACGTCAATGGCTAGGAGCATCTCTTGCAAGGCTCAACGCTCAAGGCTCAACGCTCAAACTGACTTGAAAGTTGGCACTTCGTTGAGAGTTGAGAGTTGAGAGTTGAGAGTTGAGAGTTGAATCATATCTCCCACGTCAGCTCGCCCCCGACGATTCGATGCGTGCGCTCACCGGTCTCGACGAGCAGCGCCCCGTCGCCGTCGATCCCCTCCGTCATCCCCGATTGTTCGCCCGATGCATCAATCCATTTCACACGCGCGCCGCAGGCGGATGGCGCGTATCGTCGCCAGGCGTCGAGAATACCATCGAATTTTCCGCCAAGCAGATCATCGTACCGGCGTCCGAGCGCCGCCAACGTCTCGATGAACAGCCGATCGCGGTCGACGACGCGGCCGAGCTCGCTTTCGAGCGACGTCGCGCGGTCCACCAACTCCGGGGGCAATCGAACGGCGAGCACGTTGATCCCGTAACCGACGACGACCGGCGCCATGGTCGATGCATTGGTGACCGCTTCTGCCAGAATGCCGCCGAGTTTCTTGCGGCCGACATAGAGATCGTTCGGCCATTTGAGATCGATCGTCAGGCCGGTCGCCTCTTCAATCGCTTCCGCCAGCGCGACACCGGCCGCCAGCGTCAGCAATCGTATCGCTCGTCGCGGATCGGACACCGCACGACCCGGCGTCAGAACCACCGACACGTACAGGCCGCTGCCCCGTGGCGAAAACCAGCCGTGGCCGCGGCGTCCACGTCCTGCGGTTTGTTCGTCAGCGACGATGACGGCTCCCTCGGGATGGACGAACGGAACAGGCTGACTGCCGGCTGCAACAGGGACGGGGGCTCGCCCGGTGGCCTGTGGATCCGCCGCAAGAGACGCTGCGGCATCGTTGGTCGATTGGATGGTGGGATAGAACACAACGACCGACGCAAGGCGCCCGAGCCGGCCTCGCGCCTGTTCGAGCGCGTGCCGGTATGGGCCCCCGCCAGCATGGCCCGCGGTGTCGTCAGAGCGGCTCGATCTCAAAGCTGATGTCGACAGCCGGTGCGGAATGCGTGAGCGCGCCGATGGAAACGAAATCGGCGCCGGTCGCCGCGAGCTCGGGCAGCCGTTCGAGCGTGACGCTGCCTGAAATCTCGATTTTCGTCCGCCCTCGGGTGCGCGCGACCGCACGGCGAATGTCCGTCGTCGACATGTTGTCGAGGAGGATCACGTCGACGTCGGCCGCGAGGGCCTCTTCGAATTCCCCCAGGGTCTCGGCCTCGACTTCGATCGGCACCCCCGGACTATGGGCGCGGCAGCGCTCGACGGCCTGCCGGACCCCGCCGGCCAGGTGAATGTGGTTTTCTTTGATGAGCACGGCGTCGAAGAGACCGGCGCGATGGTTCGTGCCGCCGCCCGCGCGAACGGCGTACTTTTCGAGCACCCGCAGCGTGGGAGTGGTCTTGCGCGTGTCCAGAATCGTGATGCGTCCGCCGCTCGCATCCACGAACCGCCGCGCGCGCGTGGCGATGCCGGAGAGCCGCTGCAGAAAGTTGAGCGCGGTGCGTTCGCCGATGAGCAGCGCCCGCGCCGAGCCGACAAGGTCGCCGATTTCCTCGCCCGCGCGACAGGCATCGCCATCGTGGCGGAGGGGAGCGACGCGCACGTGCGGATCGAGCTGACGAAACGCCTCGAATGCGACGTCCAGACCTGCGATCACGCAGTCGCTCTTCACCACGAACACGCCGCGCGCCTGCTGGGCGGGCGGTACCGTGGCATCAGTCGTGATGTCGCCGTCGCGCACGTCCTCATTGAGCGCGCGACGAACCGTCTCGCGGTACAGCTCGCGAGCCAGCGGCTCCAGACGAACCAGATGGGAGGCCATGTCCTGCCGTGTTCCGATCCTGCGACACCATCAGTCGCGTGTCAATTCACCCTGTTCGTTGCGTGCTGCGGCTCACGACGGATCGATTTTCGATTCGTTCTCACCCTCTCATGTCTGCGGAACCGTCTCGTATCCCTCCACGAGCACCTCGCGACCGTCACCGATGCGCACGTCGAACGCCTGGACGCGCAGCGCCGCGCGCAGATCGGCCTCCACGATGGACATCACCTGCACGCTATCGGCCGGCACGTTGACCGCAACCCTGGTGATTGGCACCTTGAACGGCTGTTTCGCTTCGGATCGCTGCTTCCGCACCTCGAACAGTATGTCGATCGCCAATTGATAGGCGCGCTCGTCGCCTGCCCGGACCTTGTCCGAATGGTCGGCGATGCCCGACAGCAATTCGTCCGGCGTGGGCCACGAGGCCTTGTGAACGGATCCCTCCCGCCACCACGACCAGACTTCCTCGGTGACGAACGGCAGAAACGGCGCGAACAGGCGCAGCAGCACGGAGAGCGCCGCCAGCAGCGCGCCATTCGCCGACCCGGCGCCCTCCGGGCCCTGCTCGCCGTATCGCCGGCCCTTCACCAGTTCGAGGTAGTCGTCGCAGAAACGCCAGAAGAACGTCTCGGCGCGTTGCAGAACACGCGCGTAATCGTATCCCTCGAACGCGTCGGTCGCTTCGGCGACAAGAGCCGCGAGACTCCGGATCATCGCGCGATCCACCGGCGCGCTGATGGCGCCCTGCGGCTCCGAGGCGGACAGCGCGAACTTCGACGCGTTCAGGATTTTGATCGCGAGCTTGCGGCCCACCCGCATCTGGTTCGTGTCGAACGCCGTATCGGCGCCCGGCCGTCCGCTTGCCGCCCAGTACCGCACGCCATCCGACCCGTGCTGCTCGAGCAGCCTGAGCGGCGTCACCACGTTCCCTCTCGACTTCGACATCTTCTTGCGGTCGGGATCGAGCACAAATCCGGAGATGGCCGCGTTCGACCAGGGCAGCGAGTTGTGCTCCAGGTGCGTACGCAGCACGGTATCGAACAGCCAGGTCCTGATGATGTCGTGTGCCTGCGGGCGCAGATCCAGCGGAAACGTCCGCGAGAGGAGATCCGCATCCTCTTCCCACCCGGTGATGATCTGCGGTGAAAGCGACGAGGTGGCCCAGGTGTCCATGACGTCCGGGTCGCCGACGAACCCGCCCGGGGCGCCACGCTGATCCGGCCGACAGTGGGGCGGCACCTCGGTGGATGGATCCACGGGCAAGTGATCGACGGCGGCGGCAATCGGCTTGTCGTACTCGACGCGGCCGAGATCGCTGATCGGATACCACACAGGAAACGGCACGCCGAAAAACCGCTGGCGGCTGATGCACCAGTCGCCGTTGAGGCCGTTCACCCAGTTCTCGTAGCGCGTCTGCATATACGGAGGATGCCACTTCAATTCGCGCCCGCGCTCGATCAGCGCGTCGCGGAACTCGATCGTCTTGATGAACCACTGCCGGCTGGTCACGATCTCCAGCGGCCGATCGCCTTTTTCGTAGAACTTCACCGCGTGGGTAATCGGTCGCGGGTCGCCAATGAGGTCGCCCGACGCGCGAAGCTGCTCCACCACCCTGGCGCGCGCTTTCGCCGCCGGCAATCGCACGATCTCGCCGTAATGCCGTTGCGCACGGTCCGCATCCGTCGATTCCCAGCCCGAAACCCCCCAGGTGACATCGCGCAGCGTACCGTCCACGTGAATGACGGCGCGCACGGGGAGGGCGAGCTCGCGCCACCAGGTCACGTCGGTGATATCGCCGAACGTGCAGATCATCGCGATGCCGCTTCCCTTCTCGGGATCGGCCAGCGCATGCGCGCGCACCGGCACACGGACGCCGAACAGAGGCGTGACCACCTCAGCCCCGAACAGCGGCTGGTATCGCTCGTCGTCGGGATGAGCCACCAGGGCGACGCACGCGGGAATCAGCTCGGGGCGCGTGGTGTCGATCTCCACGAACGGACGACTGAAGCCCCGCACGCCGCCGGCGTCCGCCAGCGCGAACCTGATCCGGTGAAACGCGCCAGGCATCTCGCGATCCTCGAGCTCGGCCTGCGCCACTGCCGTCTTGAAATCGATATCCCAGAGCGTGGGCGCTTCGGCCTGATAGGCGTGGCCGCGGGCCAGGAGTCGAAGAAATGCGAGCTGTGAAACGCGTTGCGCGCGCTTGCCGATCGTGGCGTACGTCATCGACCAGTCGACCGAGAGGCCGAGATACTTCCAGAGATGCTCGAAGACTTTCTCGTCCTCAGCGGTCAGCCGGGCGCACAGCTCGATGAAGTTCGGGCGCGAGACGGATATCGGCGATTTTGCCGGCTGCGCCGGCGGTGTGAACGACGCATCGTACGGCAACGAGGGATCGCAGCGGACACCGTAGTAGTTCTGCACCCGACGCTCGGTGGGCAGGCCGTTGTCGTCCCAGCCCATGGGATAGAACACCGCCTTGCCGCGCATCCGCTGAAACCGCGCGATGAGGTCCGTGTGCGTGAACGAGAACACGTGCCCGACGTGGAGCGATCCGCTCACGGTCGGCGGCGGCGTGTCGATGCTGTAGACCTGGGTCCGCGGGCGCGTGCGATCGAACCGGAACACGCCGGATAGTTCCCATCGCTCGATCCACTTCTGTTCGAGCCCTTCGAGAGCGGGCTTCTCCGGCAGTCGCATCCCGCGATCGTATACAGAAAGCCGCTCGGTTGGCGAGCCGGCGTCCGCTTCAGGCGAGGCTGATCCGGATGTGCCGCTATTTGATGGACGCCTTGATTCGCTCGATCTCCTCGCGGACCAGCCGCTCGGCGATGTCGGACACGAGATCGGCAACCGTCTCGCGCACGACGCGTTCGTGCAGCTGCGCGAGGACGCGGCGGCTCACCTGCTCGACGATATCGTCGATCGCCGGCCCCTGGGCGGCCGGGGTGGCATCAATCGGCGGTGTGCCGTGCTCGGCCGCGAACAGGGCGGCGAACGCTTCGGCGAGCGGCGAGGGCGTCGGGCGTTCGGTCGTCTGCGCGGCCACCGCTGTTTCAGACGATGGCGCACTCTCGAACGCCGGTGGGGACGACTGAGAAGCGGGAGGGGCAGCAGGCCAGGCGGTGGTTCCCTGATCCGAAGCATCCGGTGGCGCGACCGATTGCACCGCAGTGTGAGCCGCAGCGCTCAAACGCTCAGCGAACGCTTTCCCGAGCCGATCGAAGTATTCGTCGAGCTCGTCCGCCTTGGCTTCGATCTCGACGGCGGGCGCCGTGTCCCGCAGCGAAGGCGGCAAAGCCGGTGACCTCGCATCGGCTCGCTCGGCGGCTGTATCGTCAAGCGCTGCGGACGCGCGTGGCCGCCCGGCAAGCAATTGCTGAACGCGGTTGATGACAAGCTGCGGCGCAAAGGGCTTCGCGAGGATGCCGTCGCAGCCCGCCTCAGTGGCCCGGACCTGATCCACCGGCTCGAACGCGCCGGTCAACAGGACCACGGGAATGTGCGCCAGCCGCGGCGATTGCTTGACGTAGCGGGCAACGTCGTACCCGTTTCTGCCCGGCATCCCGGCGTCGGCCAGCACGATATCGGGCGGTGCGGCGTCGAGGCGTTGGATGGCCTGGTCGCCGTCGCCGACGCTGACGACGCGGACGTTCTGATCGGCGAAGATCAGGTGCATGACGCGCTGGATGGTCACGTTCTCGTCGGCGAGCAGGAGCGTAGGCACGTTCACAATATCGGATCCAGCGCTACATTTCTGCAGCCGCAATTTGGAACTCGGAATTCGGAATTTGGAATTCGCGAGGGCGTGACCTCAGCATTCTGAATTCTGAATTCTGAATTCTGAATTGCAGTTTTCTCATGCGACCCGGGTTCGCGCGTTCGCGTTGATGAAGTCGACGATGTCCTGCATCGGCGTCCCCGGCAGGAAGATTCCCTTGACGCCAATCTCTTTCAGTTTCGGGATGTCGACGCCGGGGATAATGCCGCCGAGCACAACGAGCACATCGTCGAGCCCTTTGCTGCGAAGCAAGTCCATCAAACGAGGCGCGATGTGGTTGTGGGCGCCGGACAGGATGGAGAGGCCGATCACATCGGCGTCTTCCTGGAGGGCCGCCGAGGCAATCTGTTCGGGCGTCTGTCGCAGCCCGGTGTAGATCACTTCCATGCCGGCATCGCGCAACGCCCGGGCAATGACCTTCGCGCCACGGTCGTGGCCGTCGAGGCCCGGCTTCGCGATCACTACTCTCAGCTTGCGCATCAGATGGCGTCAGTGCGTAGCAGCAATCCAATCTGCAATGGAAATCTGAAATCTGCAGTCTGAAATCTGAAATCTACAACCTGCAATCTCACGCGTCAGATCATCGGTACTTCCTCGTATTCGCCCCACACCTCGCGCAACGTATCGCACATCTCGCCGACCGTCGCGTACGCGCGGACCGCGTCGAGGATCGGCGGCATGAGATTGTCGGCGCCGCGGGCTGCGGATCCGAGGCGGTCCAACGTCCGCCGCACGGCGGCACTGTCGCGCGTCCGCTTCAGGTCCGCGAGCTTCGCCAGCTGCGTTTCCGAAGCGGTCTCGCCGATATACAGGATTTCCATCGGCGGCTCGTCGGTCTGCACGAAGCCGTTGACGCCGACGACGATCTTGTCCTTTCGTTCGACCGCCTGCTGGAACCGGTACGCGCTCTCGGCGATCTCCTGCTGCGGAAAGCCGCGCTCGATGGCTTCCACCATGCCGCCCATCCGATCGATCCGCTCGAAATACGCGAGCGCTTCGTCCTCCATGTCCTTCGTCAGCCTCTCGACGAAATACGAGCCGCCGAGCGGATCGACGACGTTGGCGACGCCGCTTTCGTGCGCGATGACCTGTTGCGTCCGCAGGGCGAGCGTCGCCGCCTCGGCGGTGGGCAACGCCAGCGCTTCGTCCAGGGAATTCGTGTGGAGCGAATTGGTCCCGCCGAGCACGGCCGACAGGGCCTGGAGCGCCGTCCGCACGACGTTGTTGTACGGCTGCTGCGCGGTCAGCGAGACGCCGGCCGTCTGCGTGTGGAACCGCAGCTTCCACGAGCGATCGCTCTTCGCCCCGAACCGATCGCGCATGGCCTCGGCCCAGAGCTTTCGCGCGGCGCGGTATTTCGCGATTTCCTCGAAGAAGTCGCTGTGCGCGTTGAAGAAAAACGACATCCGCGGGACGAAGTCGTCCACGTCGAGACCGGCATCGACGCCCCACCGCACGTACTCGAGGCCGTCACGCAGCGTGAACGCCAGCTCCTGCGCGGCCGTCGCGCCAGCCTCGCGGATGTGGTAGCCGCTGACGGATATCGTGTTCCACCGCGGAACCTCTCGTGAGCAGAACGCGAAGATGTCGGTGATGATCCGCATCGAGGGGCGCGGCGGAAAGATATATTCCTTCTGTGCGATGAATTCCTTGAGGATGTCGTTCTGGATCGTGCCGGACAACTGCTTCCAGTCGGCGCGCTGCTTTTCGGCGACCACCAGATACATCGCGAAAATCATCGCCGCCGGCGAGTTGATGGTCATCGACGTCGTGACCTCGCTGAGCCGGATGTCGTCGAAGAGCGTTTCCATGTCGGCGAGCGACGTCACGTTGACGCCGCACTTGCCGACCTCGCCCAGCGACAACTCGTGATCGGGGTCACGGCCCATGAGGGTCGGCAGATCGAACGCCACGCTCAAGCCGGTTCCGCCGGCGCGCAGCAGCGTCTTGTAGCGCTCGTTGGTTTCTTCCGGCGTGCCGAAGCCGGCAAACTGGCGCATCGTCCACAGCTTGCCGCGGTAACCGGTCGGATGGATGCCACGCGTGTACGGGAACTCACCGGGTTGCGCGATGTCGCGGCTTGCGTCGATACCGTCGAGATCGTCCGCCGTGTAAAGCCGTTCGATCGGACGTCCCGAGATCGTGGTGAAAGGCTGGGAGCGATCGGGCAACTTCGCGAGCGCCGGCGCCAGCGTTTCGCGCTCCCAACGCTGTTTGTCGGTTTCGGCCGCCGTCTTCATACACCTCGATTATAGCGAATGGGTTCAGTTGACTTGCTCAAAGTCCTGACGGTACGCTGGCCGGCTGATGGCCACGCGTACCGAAGTCGCGATACCGCGCGGTGACGAATTGCCGGGCCACGGATCGACGTTTGGAGCGATGCTCGAGGAGTTCAACGTCGCAGCCCGCCTGCTGAAGCTCGACCCGGGAGTCTGGAAGATTCTCACGAACCCGAAACGGCAAATCGTCGTGTCATGCCCGGTGCAGATGGACAACGGCGAGATCGAGGTGTTCACCGGGTTCCGGGTCCAGTACAACATCACGCTCGGGCCTGCGAAAGGCGGCATCCGCTATCACCCGGACGTCAACCTCGACGAGATCACGGCGCTTGCCGCGTGGATGACGTGGAAGTGCGCTGTCGCCCACATTCCATTCGGCGGCGGAAAAGGCGGCATCATCTGCGATCCCGGGAAGATGTCGAAGCGTGAGCTCGAAGCGCTCACGCGCCGGTACATCGCCGAGATCGTCGATGCCATCGGTCCCGAAAAGGACGTCCCGGCGCCCGACGTCAACACGAACGAACAGATCATGGCGTGGGTGATGGACACCTATTCAATGCACGTCGGGCACACCACGACCTCGGTGGTCACCGGGAAGCCGGTGGAGCTGGGTGGGTCGATGGGCCGTCGCGAGGCGACGGGGCGCGGCGTGATGATCGCGACGCGTGAGGCGGCGCGGCACGTCGGGATCGATGTCACCAGCGCACGCGTGGCGGTGCAGGGCTTCGGCAACGTCGGATCCGTGTCCGCAGAGCTGCTGGCGCGGCAGGGCGCGCGTATCGTCGCCGTGACCGACTGGAAAGGCGGCGTCTACAACGACAGCGGGATCGACATTGCCAAGCTGCTGGCGCACGTGCAGCAGCACCGAACGGTGGACGGTTTCAGCGGCGGCGACCCGCTCTCGCACGACCGGCTGTTCAGCCTCGACGTCGACGTCCTGATCCCGGCCGCCCTCGAAAATCAAATCACGATGGCCAACGCCTCCGTCATCAAGGCCCGCATCATCATCGAAGGCGCAAACGGCCCCACGACGCCCGACGCCCACCGCCACCTGCACGATCGCGGCGTCTTCATCGTGCCGGATATCCTGGCCAACAGCAGCGGCGTCACGACGTCCTATTTCGAGTGGGTGCAGGACCGGTATGGCTACTTCTGGTCCGAGAAGGAGGTCAACGAACGGCTCGAGCTCAAGATGTGCGAAGCGTTCGACGACGTGCTGCAGACGGCGTTGAAGTACACCGTCGACATGCGCACGGCGGCCTACGTCGTTGCGATCAACCGCGTCGCCACGGTCACCAAGATGCGCGGGATGTATGCCTGATGAACAAGGTTCAAGGCTCAAGGCTCAAGGCTCAAGGCTCAAGGCTCACTTTTGAGAGTGACAGTTGAGACTTGAGAGTTGACAGTTGAAGGTTTCATCACCCGTCCGGTGTGCGACTTGCCATTGATCATCACTACGAGCGGCGCGTCGAACCGGAGGTGACGCACGAGCTCCGTTTCATCGGCCGCCGGCTGCATCGCCAGCCACTCCCAGTCGACGAACCCATCACCGGTGTCCGGATTGACCGTGAAGTATCCGATGTTGCCGGCCGCGAGGTTCTGAAAGAAATGGCTGCCCTGTGACGGCGTCACCTTGAAATCGGCGAAACCCGCTTCGACAATCGCGCGGGCGCCGGCAATCTGATCCCACGTCACCGGAACGCCGAGCAGCGGATCCGCCGAGCCCCACCGGCCTGCGCCGAGCAGCAGGTACGGCCGGCGCGCCGCCGACAGTTCGGCGTTGAACCGCGCCACGGCCTGTGCGATGTCGCGCGTTCTGGCGCGATCGAACCGGTGCGGGTCGACGACGATGGCATCCCGGATGTCGTCGACCATTCCGTGGCCGAGGACGCTGGAGCTCTCGCAGACGAGACAGTCGCGCGCGGCAGGCGGAAGGTCCGGCTCGGGTCCGTACCGGATGCGGCCGAGCGGACGCAGTTGCAGCACGCCGAATTCGGCCGTCTCACGCGGCGGACAGTTCACTGCGAATTCGATCTCGACCGGTCCGCTCGTCCCCTCCACGCCGATTTCGAGCAACGCCTCCACGATTTCGGCCAGCGGGAACAGACCATGTTTCAGCACGGGCGCGAACGTCACGAGCCTCACGCCTGCGCGCGAAATGCCGTCGTACACGACGTCGTTTTCGGGCGAATACGTCGAGCCGACGGACGCCAGCGTGCCGTCCTCCTCCGCCGCCGCGAGATCGAACCGCGCCGGCGAAAAGCGGCCGACGCTATCGGTCCGCCCCAGCTCGAGCGCGCGAAACTCACGTTGGGCGTTCAAGAGCGTGTCCGAGACCGACGAAAACTGGACGATGTGCCGCGGATATCGCGGTCTCACCAAGGCCAAGTGCAACCGCCGCGATCCCGTCTTCGGACTGCATCGGTGGCAGCGGGTAGAAATTGTGGGACCGCGCGACGCCGGCGAAGCTCGGATAGAACCGCGAGCCGCGCGCGCCGCCGACAATGCGCTGGAGCACCACCGCCATTTTTTCTTCCTCGAGCCGATACGGTCCTCCCAGAAAATAGCGCTTCGCGGCAGGGCTGAACGTCGACGCATAGACACGCTTGATGGCGGTCAGCAGCTGGCGCAGGCGCACGTCCATGCGCGGGTGATCGTTCGGCAGCATGAAGGTGTCGTAAATGCCTGCGAACGGCTGATACTGCGAATCTTCGAGCAGGCTCGACGACCGGACCGCCAGCGGATGGTGGACGATCGCCAGCAGCGCCGCCAGATCGCGCGAGACCTCGGCCGAGACCTCCGCTCCGACGAAGCGATCCTCGATCTCGTGGGAATGGCTGCTGTCGAGCGCGAAGCCGCGGAGCTGATTGCGCTCGAGAAAGTCGTCGAAGACGTCGGTCCCGAGCACCACGGCCGGCGGCACGGCGACGCGGACGTCGCGAAATCGCTCCGACATCCGCGACCCGCTGAGCAGGAGGTCGACGAAGGCCAGGCCCCGCGCCTTGCCGCCGAGCGATCCGCTGCCAATGCGGCAGAATGGCGTCGCCGGACTGAACGTCGATCGATCGAAGTCGACGATGACGCCGCGCTGGGTCTGCTCGCGGTAGTCGCGGATCGCGCGCAGCACCTCGAGGCGGAGGTCCTCGACCGTGTCGAAGTCGGAAATCTTGCGCGGCCGCAGCTCGTGCGCGAGCGCGAACTCGGTTCGCGCCTTGAACCACCGCGAAAAATGATTGCGCTCCGCGTGATAGGCGACGCTCTCGGCCGGCAGCGTGGCGAGGCGGTCTTCCAGCTCACGGAGGTCGCGCGCGCGGCCGACCTCGCGGCCATCCGGCATGCGGAAGACGAAATCGCCGAACCCGAGATGCTCCACCATGAAGCGACGCAGCTGCTGCAGCAGCGTCGGCGAGTTCTTGACGAGAAAGGCCGCGCCGACGGAGCGCGCCAGCGCCTGGTTCTCGACGCGGCTCGATTGCAGCATCACCGGCACGTCGGGCTGGCGCATACGGACACGCTGCGCGAAATCGAGACCGGCATCGCGGGCAATCTGCCCGTCACGGGGAAATTCGATGTCAGAAATCACGCCCAGAATGTGCTCTTCGTAATCGACGAAGTACTGCCAGGCCTCCTCGTACGACCCGCACAGCAGGATCTTCGGCTGCGCCTGCATCCGCATCAGCTTGTGCGAGAGATTCACGCCCTCCGGCACCAGGCTGTGGGCGTGGTGCATCAGCTCGGCGTAAATGGTCGGCAGGAACGACGAGTAGTAGCGGACGTTGTCTTCGATGACCAGAATGGCCTGCACACCGAACTGGCCCGTATCGTGCACGACATTCCGCCGGTCCTCGATGTACTTGACGATAGCGGGGACCAGACGGACGTCGCCCTGCCACAGGAACACGCGATCGAGTGGCGACGGCCCGCGTGGCTCGAGCAGCTGCGCGACTTCACGCACGTCGTAGGCGAGGACGACGACGGGGGTGTCGATGCCCGCCTGGCGCATGCGGTCGGCGAGGGCCCGCGCCGACATGTCGCCCAGGTAGCTCGACGCGATGATGAGGTTGTAGCGTCCCGGGTCGGCGGCGAGCGCGACGGCCTCGTCGGCCGTGGATACGTGTGTGATGCCCGGCGTGTGCCGGACGTTCAGGTCGAGGAACTCCTTGAGGATGACCTCGTGCAGCTCACCGTCCTCGGCCAGGATGAACGAATCGTACAGGCTGGAGACGACCAGGATCTCGTGAACCCGAAATCTGGCCAGATCGGAGAAGCGCGGGAGTTTCATCGGCGCGCTCAGCAATTTGGAATTCGGAATTCGGAATTCGGAATTCGTGAGCGCATTTGAGGACGCGCACCAAATTTCGAATTTGTGAACGCATTCCAAATTCCGAATTCCAAATTCCGAATTGCCGCTTTCACACCAGCCCCTGATCCATCATCGCGTCGGCCACCTTCAGAAAACCGCCGATGTTCGCGCCGTGGACGTAGTTGCCGGGTGTGCCGAACGTCTCAGCCGTTTCACGGCAATTGGCGTGAATCGCCCTCATGATCTTGTGCAGGCGATCGTCCACCTCCTCGCGCGTCCACGTCAGCCGCATGCTGTTCTGCGACATCTCGAGGCCCGACGTGGCCACGCCGCCGGCGTTGGCCGCCTTGGCCGGCCCGTAGAGGATCTTCGCGTCCAGGAACTGGCGGACGCCGTCCAGCACCGTCGGCATGTTGGCGCCCTCGGAGACGACGAACACGCCGTTGCGCAGAAGGTTCGCCGCATCCGTTGCATTCACCTCGTTCTGCGTGGCGCTGGGGAACGCGCACTGCGCCGGCCGATCCCAGAGCGGATTGTGATCGGCACGCGGATCGGCCGGCGTGAACACGACGCCCTTGAACCGATCGGCGTACTCGCGAATCCGCCCGCGCCGGACGTTCTTCAGCGTCATCACGAACGCCAGCTTCTCTGGTGTGATGCCCGCCTCGTCGTAGATGAAGCCGTCGGAATCGGACAGGGTCACCGGCCGGGCGCCCAGCTGCAGCAGTTTTTCGACCGTGTACTGCGCCACGTTGCCGCTGCCCGACACCAGGCATACTTTCCCCTCGAGCGTCTGGCCGCGCGTGGCGAGCATCTCCGACGCAAAATACACCGCGCCGTAGCCGGTTGCCTCGGGCCGAATCAACGAGCCGCCCCAATGCAGGCCTTTGCCCGTGAGGACGCCGGTGAATTCGTTGCGCAGACGCTTGTACTGGCCGAACAGGAATCCGATCTCGCGGCCACCGACGCCGATGTCGCCCGCCGGCACGTCGGTGTTCGGCCCGATGTGGCGGTACAGCTCGGTCATGAAACTCTGACAGAACCGCATCACTTCGTTGTCGCTCTTGCCCTTCGGATCGAATTCGGATCCGCCCTTGGCGCCGCCCATCGGCAATGTCGTCAACGAGTTCTTCAGCACCTGCTCGAACGCCAGGAACTTGAGGATGCCGAGGTTCACCGACGCGTGAAACCGCAGGCCGCCCTTGTAGGGGCCGATCGAACTGTTCATCTCGATGCGGAAGCCGCGATTGATCTGGACGCGGCCCTGATCGTCCTGCCAGGGCACCCGGAACATCAGCACGCGCTCGGGCTCGACCATCCGTTCGAGGATGCGGGCGCTGCGATATTCGGGGCGCCGCTCCAGCACGAGATCGAGCGACTCCACGACTTCCTGCACCGCTTGATGAAACTCGGGTTCCGCGGGATTCTTCGCCTTGACCTCGGCCATGAGGTCGCGAACAAACGCTGATGTCGTCACGGCGCGCTCCAGCTCGTTGGCAATCGCCCTGGCCATTCTATGCCGGTCGACGGATCGAGGATCAACGCCGAACACGCAGAACAGTAACGAAGCTTCGCCTCAAGCCGCCGAGTAAAACCGAGCCTCGGCAGAGCGAGCGAATCTTCGTTACAAGGCGGCCCTTCGGGCCGCAACTAAGACAGCTTCTAAAGCCGAACACTTGTCTCAATCGCACAGACATCGGCTTTAGAAGATGTCTAAGCGCCCGGGTTTCTCTGCGTGCTCCGCGAGTTCTAGTGATTACCACTGAGGACGCGGAGGACGCGGAGGTTAAATCCCGAAGACTAACAGGATTTTTCCTCCTGTCCTCCGTGTCCTCCGTGGTGGAGTTTTCATTTCTCAGACACGCTCCGAGGTTGACCGCTGTGACACGCAGGAATCTCCGTGATAGCATCCGGGATCCATTCACTTGCGGTGGCGTCACCGTGGAGCGTGCCGATGTCAGACGCGACGCAGACGGAGGCCGGTGCGGTCGTTTCGCTCTGGCGGTATCCCGTCAAATCGATGATTGGCGAAGAGCTCGCGAGCGTCGCCCTGTCGGAGCGCGGGTTGGCCGGCGATCGCGCATGGGCGTTGCAGGACAGCACCGACGGCAAGATGGCGACTGCGAAAAACCCTCGAAAGTGGCCCAATCTCTTTGCGTTTCACGCCTCCTGTCCTGCGTCGCCCGCCGGCAGCGCCGCGGCGGCCGTGCGCATCACCCTTCCGAACGGCTCCGTCCTGACCGATCAAACGAGCAACGTCAACCGGATCCTGTCGCAGACCCTCGGCCGTGAGGTCACGCTGGTGTCCACCGAACGGCTTGGCAGCGGTTCACGTGCCGCTCAGGACTCGACGGCGCACTCGGAAGAATACTGGCCGGACATCGAAGGGCTCGATCACCGCGAAACCGTCACCGACTTCGCCTTGCCCGCCGGAACGTTCTTCGACTGCGCGACTGTCCACCTGCTCACGACCACGACACTCGGACGTCTCCGGAGCCTTTATCCACAGGGACGTTTCGAGCTGCCGCGATTTCGACCGAACATCGTGGTGAGACCGGCCGGCGACGAGCTGACGTTTGTCGAAGATTCCTGGATCGGGCAGACAATCGCCATCGGCGAAGACGTCCGTCTGCGGATCACCGGACCGTGCGGCCGGTGCGTCATGACTACACTGGCGCAAGGGGATCTCCCGAACGACACTGGTATTCTTCGCACGGCGGTCCAGCACAATCGGGCAAATGTCGGCGTGTATGCGGCGGTGGTACGAGGCGGGACGATTCACCGCGGCGATCGCGTGGTCGTCAGTGGCGAGTAATTCGCAATTGAAAGCGGATTATTGACGCCCCACGCATAAATGCAACCACGAAGACACGAAGACACGAAGAACTCACGAAGAAGAAATTCAAGGGTCTTCTTCGTGAGTTCGTGTCTTCGTGGTCTTCGTGACAAAAGACGCGGCAAACTGCCAAGAACGCTGCTGAAAGCGAGCTGGCGTCAGCGCTCA
>QHWF01000667.1 GCA_003222455.1 Acidobacteriota bacterium | reverse complement strand
ATGAAGTTGACAATCCAGAAGAGGACCGTGACGGCGGCGCGGCCCTCCCGAAAGAGATGCGCCACCGGCGCGCCTGTCCGTTTCTCTTCGGGGACGATGAACTCGACGCTGGTGTCGATCGGTGCGGAAGGATCGATCCGCACCAGCCACCGGGCGATCCGTCGTCGCGGCGCGCCGCTGAGCACCATGAACTGCAGCGATTCGGGCAGCCAGATGATCATGGCGAGCGCGATCGCGATCGGGATCGCGCCACCGAAGTAGAAGACCGAGCGCCACCCGAACGCGGGAATCAGGACGGCCGCGACGAAGCCCCCGATTGCCGCACCCGCCGTGAATCCGACGGTGATGGCCATCGTGAGCGTGACACGCGATCGCCGTGGACTGTACTCGCCGACCAATGCCGTGGCGTTCGGGATGATGCCGCCGAGCCCGATGCCGCTGATGAACCGCAGCGCCAGCAACTGCTGGACCGATCCGGCGCGCGCGGTGAGCAGCGTCATGGCCGAGAAGAACAGGGTCGCCGCAATGAGCACGGGGCGCCGGCCCACGCGATCCGCAAGGACGCTGAAGCCAAGCGCCCCGACGAGGACGCCGAAATTCCCCGCGCCGAACACCGGACCGAGCGCCGCGCTCGCAACGTTCCAGTCGCGAACGATGGCCGGCGCGACATAGCCGAGCGCCTGCACGTCGAAGCCATCCATGATGAGGCAGAGCAGGCAGATCGCGAACGTCGCCATCTGCAGCGATCCGATCGGGTGGTTGTCGATGACGTCTGCGACGTTGACGCGGGATGCCGGAATGCGGGTGTCAACAGTGGTCGTGCCATCCGTCACACGGCCGGCCAGGCGGTCTGCACCACGCACGGTTCGGTGTGACATGTCAGAACATTGACAACGTGGAAGTGGCAAGTATACTCGCCGCAGGGCCCCTCCATCAGCGTTCGAGAGCGTGGGAAAACTCCCGTTCGAGGTGTCCATCCGGCTACAGGGCGCATGCGCATCCTTGTCGTCGAAGACGAGCAGAAGGTCGCTCAAGCGTTGCGAGCCGGTCTCCTGGGCGAAGGGTACGAGGTCGTGCTCGAACCGTCCGGCGAGGGCGCGTACTTCCGTGTGAACACCGAGGCGTTCGACGTGATTCTGCTCGACGTCATGCTGCCGGGCCGCGACGGGCTGCAGGTCCTCGCCAGGATCCGCGAGCGCGGCATCAAGACGCCGGTCCTCGTTCTCACGGCGCGCGATACGCTTGCCGATCGTGTGAAAGGACTCGACAGCGGCGCCGACGACTACCTGGTGAAGCCGTTCGCGTTCGCGGAACTGCTCGCGCGGATTCGCGCCCTGCTGCGGCGCGGGCGCGCGGCCGAAACGCTGCGCCTGGGGATTGCGGATCTGAACATGGACCTCGTCAGCCGCAAAGTCACTCGCGCCGGGAAAGCACTGGAGCTCACTGTCCGCGAGTTCGAACTGCTGCACTACCTGCTTCAGCACGAGGGCCAGGTCGTTTCGCGCGACGCGCTCGTCCATCAGGTCTGGCATGAACCGGCCCGAAGCGCCACCCTCGACAACGTCATCGACGTGCACATCGCGAGGTTGCGGCGCAAAGTGGATCTTGATCAGCGGGTGAAGCTCATTCATACGGTCCGTGGCGTCGGTTTCGTGCTGCGCGAGGACGAGCCATGACGCCCCGCAGCGTGCGGTTCACGCTGACGATGTGGTACGTCGGCGCGATGATCGCGGTGCTGGGAATCTTCGCCGTCTGTCTGCTGTGGTTCGTTCATCAGGGCGCCTCGCGATCGCTCGACAACCGGCTGCGCGGCGATTTCCGCTGGGCCGCCGAGATGGCCGAGCAGCGTGCCGACGGAACGCTCTCCTGGTTCGAGGGGAGCGCGGGCCTGGACGAAGACAGCCCGTGGCTGCAGGTGTGGAGCATGGACGGGCAACTGTTGTTCCGCACCGCGGTTGCCGAGCGCCAGCCTATCGCGGACAGCGGCCGGCTGGCGGCGCAGGCGCAGAACCGCATTGTGATCGTGCCCACGTCCACCGTGCCGATCCGTGTGCTGAGCGGGTATTCGAACGTCGGCGGCCGTCCGGTCGTCCTGCAGGTGGCGCGTTCCGAGGCGGGTATGCGCCGGACCCTGCGCGACCTGATCCTCACGCTGGTCTTCAGCCTGCCGCTTGCCGTAGCGGCGGCCGGCGTCGGCGGCTACTCACTGGCCAGACGGGCGCTCGCGCCCGTCGATCGGATCGCCGAGCGGGCGCGATCGATCACCGCCGAACGTCTGAGCGAGCGCCTTCCAATCGACAATCCGGACGACGAGCTCGGCCGCCTGACCGCTGTGGTCAACGAGATGCTCGCGCGGCTCGAGTCGTCGTTCGAACAGATGCGGCGGTTTACGGCCGACGTTTCGCACGAGCTCCGCACGCCGTTGACGGCGATGCGGAGCGTCGGCGAGGTCGGATTGCGCGAGCGCCACGACGAGGCGGCGTACCGGGCGACCATCGGCAGCATGCTCGAAGAGGTCGATCGGCTGTCGTTCCTGGTCGATCGGCTGCTCGCCCTGTCGCGGGCCGAGTCGGGACTCGTCAAACCGGCGGTGGAACCGGTCGATCTCTGCGCGCTCGCCGACGACGTCGTCGCGCACCTGGGCGTGCTGGCCGAGGAAAAACGTCAGACGCTCACCGTCGAACGCGAGTGCGATGGGCGCGGCACCGGCGACCGCGTCGTGCTGCGGCAGGCCCTGATCAATCTCGTCGACAACGCCATCAAGTACACGCCCGAGGGCGGCCACATCCGCGTTCGCATCGGTGATTCGAGCGACGGTCCGACGATCGACGTCATCGATACCGGGCCCGGCGTGTCGCCGGAAGCGGCGACGCACATCTTCAACCGGTTCAACCGCGGAGGCCGTTCCCGCGCCGACGAGGGCGCCGGCCTCGGCCTGTCGATCGCGAAATGGGCCGTCGAGGTCAGCGGCGGGCGGTTGACGCTCGAATCGGTCAGCAGCGGTGGCAGCCGGTTCCGAATCGCTTTGCCAGCGGCCAGGATATGAAACGCATGAGGAGCGTGTCCGACTAACTGACGCCGCCTTGGAACGCAAAGGCCGCGAAGGCCGCTAAGAAATGCTGTTCTTTCTTTGCTTATGGTTGTTTTCGCCGGCGAAGCCGGCCTACTAGCAGGTCGCTGAAAAAGGGCCGACCTGAAGTTAAAACTGAAAAGATAAAACAGAAAAATGCGATTTTCCGCCTGCTTTTGACTTTTCTGTTTT
>QHWF01000666.1 GCA_003222455.1 Acidobacteriota bacterium | reverse complement strand
GGACGTATTTATCACGGGATGTGGGGTGCGGCGCCGTTCCAGCGGTTGTACCAACCGGCGCCTCGTACGCTCTATTCGCTCTCGCTGATGCCCGAATGGTACCTGGCCATTCCCATTCTCGCGGCGCTCTCCGCGCTGGGCATGCTGTGGCGGCCGCTCTTGTTTGCGGCACCGCTGATGGCTTTCGCGACGATCGCGCCCGTCGCTCAGGGTTGGTTGAGCACCAGGTGTGTGAGCTTTCCAAGCGCGCTGCCCCGCCCCGTGGCATGGCTGCGCCGGCTCGTCCTGCGTATGCTGACGGCGTTGCTCCACGTGGTCCATCCGGTTGCACGCCTCTGTGGCCGGCTGCAGGGGGACTCATGCCCGCGACAGCGGCAGGTGCGGCCTCGTTTCCCGATGCCGGGGTCAGTCGCGCGCTGGACCGAGCGCGGGGACGCGCCGGACGCGCGGCTGCGACATGTGGAGCAGACGCTGCGAGGCCACGGGGTCCCGGTGCGCCGCGGTGGTGATTGGGATCAATGGGATCTGGAAGTGACGTGCGGCACGCTTGGCGCCGCGCGTCTGATCATGGCCGTCGAAGATCACGGATCCGGCAACCAGTTCGTTCGCGTACGGTGGTGGCCGACGGTGTCGGCGACCACGCTGGTGCTGGCCGCGACGACAGCGTCCCTCTCGCTTGCGGCCGGTTTCGATGGAGGCCGGTCCGCGGCCGCGATTCTCGGGATCGCGGCGGCTTGGGTGATGGTACGCGCCTGCTGGCAATGTAGTGCAGCGGTTGGCGTCATCGAGCTCGCTGTGAGTGACCAGGAATAAGAGGTTTGGTGGAGCGCGCGAGACGATGACTGTCGTGATCTCGGTGTACAAGGTCGCCAATTTCCCGGACGGCGGCGGTCACTTCTGGGTGTACATGCAGTACGCGCAAGCCCTGCGCCGGCTCGGATGCGACGTCTACTGGCTGGAGCAGTTCCGGCCCGACCGGGATCCAGAGCAGGAGGCCCGGCTGCTTTCGCTGTTCCTGGAGAAGATGAAGCGGTTCGGCCTCGAGGGCAAGACGCTGCTTTACGCCCGCGAGAGTGGTCCCCTTCGCTTTATCGGATCCACGTGGTCCGAGGCCCAGGCCGTGCTTCGACGCGCGGACTTGTTGCTGAACTTTCACTACGCGATCGACGCTCGACTGCTCGCGTGCGTCCGGCGCTCGGCGCTCGTGGACATCGACCCGGGACTGCTCCAGCTGTGGATGAGCACCGGCGAGATCCGCGTGGCTGCGCACGACCGTTACGTGACGACTGGCGAAACCGTGGGGAAACCGGCCGCCCGGATCCCGGACTGTGGCGTGCGGTGGATCAATGTCCGGCCCCCGATCTGCCTCGATCTGTGGCCGTTCACCTACAACCCCCGGTCGGAAGCGTTCACGTCCGTTTCAACGTGGTTGACGACGGATTTTCTCAAGGTGATGGAGGACGGGAAGACCGTTCTCAGGGAAAACACCAAGCGCGTGTCTTTTCTCCGGTTCCTCGAGCTCCCGCGTCGCACCCGGCAGCCGCTCGAGCTCGCGCTGTACCTGACTGCCAAAGATTCGGAAGACCGCGCAAGCCTCGAGCGTCACGGCTGGAGCGTCCGTGATTCCCGGGAGGTTGCAGCCAGCCCCGAGGCCTACCGCTCGTACGTCCAGCGCTCGCGCGGCGAGTTCAGTTGCGCCAAGCCGTCCTACGTGGAATTCCAGGGCGCGTGGATCAGCGATCGGACGCTGTGCTATCTCGCGAGCGGGAAACCGGCGGTCGTGCAGCATACCGGTCTAAGCGCCTATCTGCCCGACGGGGAAGGCTTGTTTCGGTTCACGACGCTGGCGGAGGCGATCGGTGCGCTGGACGCCATCAACGCCGACTACGAGCGGCATTGTCGCGCCGCGCGGGAGATCGCGGAGGCCTATTTCGACGCCGAACAAATCGTGGCTCAGATCCTGAACGAAACGCTCGGTCCGGAACCAGCGCGCGCGGCCGAACGAGCATCGTCGCGGGACGATGCGCTCAGCGCATGAAGCGACCGTCATTCAGATTTGGTGACCGTAATCAGCCGCCGCCCATTGGAAAGAAAGATCCGTATGCCGAACGCGTCCCGATTTACATTCGTCGTCAACACCGTCATTGCCGCCCTGGTCTGCACGCTGTCTTTTACCTCGGCGACCGCCGAAGCCGCGCCGGCCGACGCCGTTGTATCCGGCTCGATCGTTGACGAAAGCGCCGGAGCGATTCCCGGCGCGACCGTCAGCCTGCTGCATCAGAACAGCGCCACGCGGAGTACTGCGTCGAAAGCCGACGGAACGTTCGGCTTCGAGGGTGTCGCCCCGGGCACCTACGTGCTCAAGGCCGAGATCAGCGGTTTCGAAACCTATCAGACCACCATCACCGTGGGCCAGGAGCCCGTGCCTCGCTTGAAGATTACACTGCGGGTGCGGGCGCTCGAAACCGACGTCACAGTCGAAGCGGACGAGCCGGCGGATGCGTTTTCGACATCGGCGAGCGACGGCAGGACGATGAGGATGGATGACGAGTTCCGTCGTTCGCTTCCGATCGTCGCCGACGACTTTCTGGGCGTGGTCGGGAATTTCTTTTACCCCGGTGCCCAGGGTTCACAAGGCGCCTCCGTCATCGTCGACGGTATCCAGGGCGATCAAATCGACGTGCCATCCGCGGCTATCGGCACGGTGAGACTCAATCGGAATCCGTACTCCGCCTTCTATCAGCATCCGGGGCAAGCCCGGGTCGAAGTGTCGACGAAGCGCGGCCGGCGAAGCCGGTACGATGCGCAGTTCGAGATGTCCGAGAGAAACGATCTGTTTGCCGCGCGGAATGCGTTTGCGCCCGAGGCGCAGGAATTGGGCCGGCGTCTCCTGCAACCCATGTTGGCCGGTCCGCTCCCAGGCAAGAAGTCCTCGTTTTTCTTTACCGGTCAGCGGTTCGTGCACGACGAAAGCGCAGTCGTCAATGCGGAGACGCAGACGGGCCCGTTCGCCGCGAATGTGCCGACGTCCCACGATCACAACAGCATTTTCGGGCGGATCCAGGCGTGGCCGAACGCGCTGCAGACGATCACCGCGACGTACGGCTTCAGCGGCCACGACTATTCGAACCAGGAGGCCGGCGGTTTCAACCTGGCCGAACGCGGCATCGCCAGCGACCGGCGTAAGCACACGCTGACCCTCAATCATCGTCTGCTCCGGGCGTCGAATTGGCAGAATGACTTCCTGTTTGGATTCATCAGCCAGGAGGACCACAGCGGGAGCGCCGCGACCGCCCCCGCAATCGATGTGAACGATGCGTTTTCGTCCGGGCCGTCGCCGTCGTTCGACGGGGCCAAGAGACCGCTGTTGTTCGGCGGCCGGCTGAGGACCGATCACGTCGACGCCTTCGACGCCTCGAATTTTGCCGGGACATTCGAGTTCGCCGACCTCGCAGGGTTTGCGGCGAGGGCGCCGGAATTCTTTCGCATCAATCGAGGCGACCCGAACGCCGCATTCAGCGTGTATGAGGCGAATGGATACGCGCAGGACGAAATCCGCGTCAAGTCGCAGCTCACGCTGACCTTTGGTCTGCGCTACGACTGGCAGTCGTCGACGGGCGATCGCAACAACGTCGCGCCGCGGTTTGCGTTTGCGTTCGCTCCTGAGAATCACAAGAAAACGATTTTTCGCGGCGGAGTCGGGGTGTTCTACGACCAGCTGGGCCGCGGTCCGATCGAGCAATCGCAGCTCCGCGACGGTATCCGGCTTCGCGAAGTCGTCATTTCCGACCCGTCGTTCCCCAACCCGTTCGCGGGCGGCGAGGACATCACACCGCCGCCGAGCACGATCCGCGTGGCGCCTGGCATTCGATCCCCCTACTTGTCGGAGGCCAGCGCCGGCGTCGAGCAGGAGCTCAGTCCGAGAAACTGGCTGACGGCGGAATACTCGGTGTTCCGCGGGACGCACATGTTCCGCTCGCTCAATATCAACGCGCCGCTTCCCGGCACCGATCTGCGACCCGATCCGAACTTCCTCAACATCGATCAGGTCGAGTCCTCGGCGTTCCGGCACAGTCAGGCGTTGACCATGACCTGGCGAGGGCGCCTGGGCAAGGTCTTTCACCCGTACGCCCAATATGTCTTGTCCAAAACGACGGACAACGCGTCAGGGACGTTTTCGCTCCCAGCAAATAACTACGATCTGCGCGCGGAAACAGGGCCGGCGTTCGACGACGCGCGACATCGTTTCAACATGATGGGCGTACTGGCGCTGCCTCGAGGCTTTCAAACGGGCATGGTACTGTCGGTCAGCAGTGGACGGCCTTACGACATCACCACCGGATTCGACGACAACAACGACACAAATGCCAACGACCGGCCCGCCGGCATCACCCGGAACACCGGTCGCGGCCCGGCAACCGCGCAGCTGGACCTGCGGATTACAAAGAGTTTTACGGTTGTGCGCGCTCAGGCCGCGGGGCAGCCCCAGCGGCGCGACAGGATCGACCTGATCGTGGACCTGTTCAATGCGACGAACCGGACCAATTACAAATCGATCGTCGGGGATATGAGCTCTCCATTCTTCGGCCGTGCGAACGTGGCCGCAGCAGCGAGAACCGTGCAATTTTCCGCGAGATACACGTTTCGACGCTAAGCCTACGGCATCGAACAGGAACGGCTTTGCCGGGATCGGACGCTCGTCGGCGCTCCTACCGATTCTCCGATGCTGCGGACGTTCATTGACCGAATCGGGGAGTCTATTGATGTCGCGTCTCATCATGCCCTCTGTCCTGACCGAGGGCCTGCAGGAACATGCGGCTTTCCAGGCATGGCGCCGGGCGCAAGTGGACGATGTCGCGCCTGACCGGATTGAGGTTCTGCAAGGCAACAAGAAGGCCGCCGTTTACCGGCTCACCGGCATCGGGCCGGCCGGTGCGGCCATCATCGCCAAGCGAACGCGATCGGTGACGGGTCGTGTCGAGCGGGTGATTTACGAGGAGGTCCTGCCGCGTATTCCAGTGCCGTCGCTCGGCTTCCATGGATATGTGCGAGATCCGAATGAGGAGTTTTCCTGGCTGTTCCTCGAAGACGCCCGGGGCGAGCCGTATTCGCGACTGAACGACGCCCATCGCGTTCTCGCCGGTCAGTGGCTCGGTGAGGTGCATCTGGCGCCATGCGCCGACTTCAGGGAAAAGCTGCCCGACCGCAGCCTGGGTCATTACCGTCACTTCCTGCAGGACTGCAGGGCCGGCCTGGAGCTGGTGTCTCGCAGCGCACTCGCGGCCGGCGACACGATGCTCCTGGGCAGCTTCATCTCGTTCTGCGACCAGCTCGAATTGCGGTGGCGGCAGATCGAGGCTGCGTG
>QHWF01000665.1 GCA_003222455.1 Acidobacteriota bacterium | reverse complement strand
GGCCGACGCTCATGGTGCCGGTGCCGCGCCATTCCATCGTGAGCACCGCATCCCTTTCGTTCGTATCGCGCAACATCCCGAGCGCGTCGGCGATCTTGTAGAGCGTTGTCTTGACGTCTGGCGCAATGGTGAGCGGCGGATTCTTGATCCGGGCGCGCTTTACGGCCGCGTCGAGGCTTGGCTGAAATGTCTTGGGGATATCGACGTACTGCGCGTCCGCGTGCCCTATCGCTGTCCCCAGAACCAGTAGTGTGACGATCGCGGTGGTGCGCATGGACACTCCTCGCGTAAGGGGTCGAATGCGGCCGCAGGCTCGCCCACGCCTGCGTGCAGTTGCCCGGTCGGTCTGAATCGAGCGCGAGATTAGCACTTGGCCTAGCAATCAATCAATGACTCGCGAACGTGGCGCAGGGCTTCAGAGCCTGTGAAAAAAACTAAAGGGTGTGAAAAAAAGCCGCCGTTTTACCGCAGAGCACGCAGAGCACGCTGAGAATTCTTGGCGTTTTCTTCTCCACGGTCTCGGCGGTCTCGGCGGTTAGCGGTTTCTTCACAGGCCCTAAACTAACGTGGGGCTCCGCCCCATACCCCGGCTCGGTCGCTCGCGGGGGCCCTTCGCCCCGCGCCGCTCCCTCGCGGGCGCGCTGTGCGCGCCGCCGTTATGCGGCAACGGGAACAGAATTCTCGTAAAGCGCCGCATAACGGTCTAAAGGGCTGCGCCACGTCTGATTGAGCGGCGGGAGGCGCTACTGGTTCAGAAGAGACACGGCACTCGTACTACTTTGTCACTTTGCTGCGAACAGCAGGGCCGGAAACGTGCTGCGAAGCGAACCTTGCGAGCGGCGCGACTCGCGCGGCAGACGGGAAACCGCATTGAAGGGCCGAGTCCAGGGCAGGGCGCGGACCTGCCCGGTGCTGTGCACACGTCCCGGAAATGCGGTTTCCCGCGCCGTCGAGCGGTTCGCGAAGCAGTACGTTTCTGGCCCAACGGCTTGAAAGTGACAAAGGAGTGCTAGCGGGTGACAGGTGAGGACGCCTCTTCGGAGACGGGCGCCTTCAACTCCGGTTTGATGTACGACCAGTGGACGTGGATGCTCTTCCATGTCCCCTCCATCGCCCGGTACACCGCCGTCGCGTTCCAGCGCGCGACGATTGCGTCTCTCCCATCAGGTTGCGTGCGGTGACTGAGGAGGTTGAACGTCAGCACCGCGATGTCCCCATGGTGCTGCACCTTCGGGTCGATCATGTCGAAGCGGTCAACCCGGATTTTGCCGGTGTAGGGCGCGATCATTTCCTTCATGGCATCCAAACCGTCAATCCGCTTCTCCTGGAGCGGGTCGAAGTACGTGAGCTCGGGCGCGTAGATCTCGAGGTATCCCTGTGGGTCGCCCTTGCCCCAGCGGTCGAGCGCGCCGCGCTCGAGGGCGATGATTGTGGCGGCCGCGTCTTCCGGCGAGGCGGACGCGCACGAGGCGGCGACGAGCACGGGAAGGGTCAGCAGCATGAGCGTTCGCATGGGATCTCCTCTCTCATCTAGCGAGCAGCGACCGGCATTCCGGACTGTCGAGCAGTTTCCGCAGGGCCGCCAGGAAATCCGGTGCAGCGTGGAATGGATGATCGCGGTGGATCTCGCCGTACGCGGCGTCGAGTGCCTCGAGCCCGTCGAGCGCATCGGGGGCGACCTCGCGCACCCGTGTCATGTGCGCGCGCGCGAACAGCAGCCTGTGCGGATCGAGATAACCGGCCTTGATGAACCCCTGCGTTTTCTTCGCGCAGCGGCACGGGTTGGCGCTGTTGACGAGCCCGCACTGGCCGTGCATGAAGTTGTGCAGGTCGCGCCGTGCGCGTGCGAGCTGCTGCCGGAAGGCGTCGCGCGAGACCTCCAGCAGCTCGGCGCCAACGCTGTCGGACACGCCGAGGATACCGCCGAGGATGTAAACGAGCCGCTGCTCGCGGTCGAGGCACAGCAGCATGCCGGATGTGCAGCCGATCTTCGCCTCCTGCACCAGCAACTGCACGTCCGCGGGCACAGCGGACGGATCCGGTAGGGCCAGATCGGCTGTGTTGTCCAGCCCACGTGCGTAGTCGCTGAACGAGATCGTGTCGGGCCGGTCGCCACGGCGCTTGATGTTCAGCGCATGATTGACCACAATCCGGTAGAGCCAGGTGCGGAAGCTGCTGCGGGCTTCGAAGGTCGAGAGTTTCGTCAAGACCTTGATCAGCACTTCCTGCGTGGCGTCCTCCGCCTCCTCGGGGTAATAGAGCATCCGAACCAGGATGTTGTAGATCCACGGCTGGTGGCGCTCGAGGAGTGTCTCCAGCGCCTGCCGGCTGCCCGCCTGCACGCGCGCAACCAGGGCGAGGTCCTCCGGATCCGTGGCAGCCCGTTCCGCCAGCGGGTTGAAGTACGGCATTTGGCTATCTTAGACACATGCAGGACGTGACTGTGACAGCCAAGGCGAAGCGCTGACTCGTGTCTATAAAATGCTGACCGGCAAAAAAGCCTTCCAGGGGAAGAGCCGCGCGGGGAACCTCGCCCGCCTGAGATATCATGCGCCGGTGCATGCCGTGCCCTGCGTTCGCATTCTTCCGGCCGCTGCGCTTCTCTTCGGTTCCTGTGTGATTTGGCCGCCGAGCGGCGAGGCCGGTCAGATCGACTACAAGACGGCTCGCAGCGAGCGCACGCTGCCCGCTGTACGCGCCGCCGGCACCATCAGGATCGACGGCTCACTCGATGAACCGGATTGGGCTCGCGCGCCTGTGGCACGCGGCTTCGTGCAGAACGATCCCCACGAAGGAGAGCCCGCCACGGAAGATACGGAGGTGCGTGTACTGTACGATGCCACCAACATTTACTTCGGCGTGTTCGCACACGATCGCGAACCTCACAGCATCCTCACCAGCCAACTCAGAAAAGACTTCAACCGTGAGTCCGGCGATGACTTTGAGATCATCCTGGACACGTTCCACGACGAGCGGAACGGCTACATCTCTGCGATCAACGCGCGCGGCGCGAAGTGGGACGCGCAGATGATCAACGAGGGGCGGGAGATCAACGAGAACTGGGATGCGCTCTGGGAGGTGAAGGCCCGCATCACGGAGACCGGGTGGTACGCGGAGATCGCGATTCCGTTCAGGACGCTGCGGTTCAGCAGCGCCGCCGAGCAGACCTGGGGCATCAACTTCCAGCGACGGATCCGGCGCCGGAACGAAGACAGCTTCTGGGCGCCGGTGCCGCGGATTTACGATTTGCAACGAGTCTCGCTGGCGGGGACGCTCGAGGGTCTGCAAGGGGTCCGGCCGGGCAACGACATCCGCGCGAAACCCTTCGTGCTCGGGAGCGCCGGCAAGTCGACGCGCGCGGATGTCGGCACCGATGCGAATGCGGGCCTCGACGTGAAGTACGGCGTCACGAGTGGCCTGACGTGGGACTTCACGGTCAACACCGACTTCTCGCAGGT
>QHWF01000664.1 GCA_003222455.1 Acidobacteriota bacterium | reverse complement strand
TGCTTTCGCAACCCGAGAATGTATTCGTCGATGAACGGCTGGCTGATGTCCTTTGCGACCTGGAGGGGCGCCAGCGCCGTCGTCGTGGGAGGCGTAATGATCGTGGTCAGGTTGCCCGCCTTGTCCTTGTATACGTCGGTCGTGGTGAGCGGGGTGACCCCTGCAAACGTGTCGACGACGTCGTTACCGGCCATCTGTTCGTGCGTGCGGCCGGCGAAGAAGCGGGCGACGCTCTTGGCGTCCTTGGTCACGAGATAGGTGAGGCCGAACCTGGGCCCGACCACCGTCGTCTTCATGCGCTGGAAATTGAGCACGTCGTCCCAGCGGCGGATAAAGTCCGCCCGAACGCCCGCGTTGATGCTGATCCGCTCGAGGGGCTTCCAGGTGTCCTGGACGTAGATGCCGTAGTCGCGGTCCCGGACGCCAATGTTCCGGATCGTGGCCGGGCTCACGGTTTGCCTGTGGAACCAGGTGAGGCCCGCGCCGGGATTGTTCGGATCGATCTGCCGGTCCTCTTCAAGGATGAACCCGTCGTTCACCGCTCGATAGATCTGGTCACGATTGCTGCGCGGCGCACCGAAGAACCCGGTCTTGAATTCGTGAGAGCCGGCCCATTGGTCCTTGAAGAGCGTCATGTCGGCGCGCAGGAGGATGAAGGACGCCGGCTGCAGCGGTATCGTCTGCGCGTTGTTCTCGCGAACGAGCGCGCCGGTTCCAGACTGGATACCACTCGTCGTGAACGCGTCATTGTTGATCAGGATCTGGGGACCCGACCCCTTCAGGTCGTTGTAAGTGTCCTCGAGGCTCTGGGCCTTGTTGTTGTAGGACGCCGACACCTGCGACACGATGTGGTTGTTCCACGCCGAGTTCAGCCTCGCGGAGTAGACCGAACCGCCGCCCGACTGGAACACGATCGGATCGGCGTCGTTGTTCTGATGCGACGTGTACTGCATCCGGTCGTAATGGTAGAAGGCGGACAGTTCGTGCCTCTCGGACAGTTGGCTCGTCATCTTGACGTAAGGGTCCGTCGTCTTCCACGGGTTGTTGAACGGCTGGAAGTCGGGCCTGAACGTCTGGAGGTTCTTCAGGTCGCTCGCAGCCCGGCTGATGCCATTCTCGTCGCTGGCGTAGCGGTACGATGAGAAGAACCACACCTTGTTGGGCCGGATGGGACCGCCCAGCGAAAGATCGACGTGCTTGATCGATTCGGCCTTCGGAAAGCCTCCGGGAATCCGACCGCCACTGCTGTTGTCGGCATTCCACTCGAGTGGCATGTAGGTGACGCTGGCGCCGCCCTTGAGCGCGTTGCCGCCTCGCGGCGAAACGATGTTCATGTAGATGCCGGTCGTGAGCGGGGTGAACGCCTCGGCGCCGCCTGCCCGGACTTCAACGTCGCCAACGGTCTCCGTGCTCATGCTCGACCGCGCCGGCGCAAAGTTGCCGAAGGACGTGAACGGCGCGCCGTCGAGCGCGGTGAAGCCGCCCCACTGGCTGGAACCCATGAAGTAGTAGATCCGGACGCCGCTGCCGTCATTCGCCTGCCCCGAACCGATGGCCGGGAGCACGTCCAGCGTGTCGGTGAAGACGGAGCGGGCGGTCACCGGGGCTGCGCGGAACAGCTCGCCGGTGATCGCGTACGAGGTGGTCGCCTTCAGCGTCTCGATCATCGGCGATTCGCCGTGTACCGTGACGGTTTCGGCGACGGAGGCCAGCTTCATGGTGATGTCGATCGCGAACGTGCTGCCGGCCCGGATCACGATTCCCTCCTGCCGGTAGGTCGCGAAGCCCTGGATTTCCGCGGTCAACACCAGCGTCCCCGGCGGCAGGTTCAAGATGCGGTAGTAGCCGGACGCGTCGGTCACGGCGACCATTGGCGCGAGGATCGCGCGGCCGGTGACGGTCACGGTCACGCCAGGCAGGACTGCCCCCTGCTCGTCCTTGGCGTAGCCTCCCAAGCCACCCATGTCCGTCTGCGCGTAGGCGGGAACCGCCATGAGCACCGACGCCGCAAGCACCGAAGCGAGAAACGTGCGTATCATCATTCGACTCCCTCTCGGTCCGCTTGAACATGAAGCGCTGCGCACGCAGTCGTCCCTTTGCGTTCCATGGGGGCGTCGGTTACTCGGACGCCTCTCGCTTGAACGCACCGTTAACTGTGGTCCGGGAGGGCAAGAATCCTATCATGGGCCGCCCGCGGTGCCGGCTCTCGACACCAGCGACGTGCTTGAGCTGCTTGTCGCCACCCTTGTCGCGCACGACCTGGACCGACGGCCTGGTCGGTGGACTTTGCTCTGCGTTCGATTGTGAAGCTCGCGGGCCTCTCAGCCCCGTGCTGGCTCGATTGCGTGGGCCGCTTGTCGCATACTCTAGGCAGGTCGCCGAAAAAGCGCCGACCTGAACTGAAAACTGAAAACTGAAAACCTAAAAGTAAAAAGGCGAAATGCCGCCTGGTTTTAAGTTTTAAGTTTTAGTTTTTCACTTCAGGCTGCGTTTTTCAGCGGCCTGCTAGCAATCCATATGCACCTGCTCGAACCCTCGTGTGCTCGACGGATGTGGTCGGCTGCAGTGGCGATCGCGGTAGTGAGCAGGGCGGTGACCATCATTGCGGCGCAGAGGACAGTCGATCTTCCCGGGCCGGCGTCGTTCACGGTGGTCGAAGCGACCATCGACGACGTGCAGGCGGCGCTCCGTGCGCGTAAGCTGACCTGTCGCCGCCTCGTCGACCTCTACCTCGAACGCATCCACGCTTACGACAAGGCCGGTCCCGCACTGAACGCTGTGCAGACCATCAACCCGCGCGCAGTGCAGGAAGCCGAGCAACTCGACGCCGCGTTTTCCGCGAGCGGACCCGCCGGCCCGCTCCATTGCGTCGCCGTCCTCGTCAAGGACCAGATCGATACGAGCGACATGCCGACGACGCATGGCTTCGTCGGGTTCAAGGATTTCGTGCCCGCGGCCGACGCCACGATCGTCACGAGGCTGAAGCGGGCTGGTGCGCTGATTCTCGGCAAAGCCACGATGGGCGAGTTCGCCTCCGGATACCTCAGCTCAGCGTCCGGCCCGATCCGCAATGCGTACGATCCACGCCGAAGCGCGAGCGGGTCGTCAGGCGGAACCGGCTCCGGTATTGCCGCCAATTTCGCGACAATCGGCATCGGCGAAGACACGGGCGGATCGATTCGCGGACCGGCTGCCGTCAACAACATCGTCGGCCTGCGACCCACGCTGCCGCTGGTGAGCCGTCACGGCATGAGCCCGGCAAGACCGAGCACGGATACGTTGGGGCCAATTACGCGAACGGTTCGAGACACGGCCATCGTCCTCGTCGGACACACGCCCGCCTCGTACACCGATGCTCTCGCGCGCGACGGGCTGCGAGGCGCCCGCATCGGCATCATCCGCGAGCGAATGCACGCCACGGCCGATCCGAAATCCGAGGATTACAGGAAGGTGCGCGCGGTCTTCGACAGAGCCGTCGGGGAGTTACGGACGCTCGGCGCTCAATTGGTCGACCCGATCACGATCCCCGACGTCATCGATCGCCTCAACAAGGCTTACGACGGCAACGTATTCGAAACCGAAGCGGCGATGAACAAGTATCTCGCCGAGCACCGCAACGCGCCGTTCAGAACGCTGCGTGAGATCCTGCTCTCGGGCCGGATGGTTCCATCACGAGCGCTGACGCTGATGAGCGTCGTCGGCAAATCGACCGACGATATCGGTTATCTGCAAGTTCTTCGAGTACAGCAGGAGACGCGTCAGCTGGTATTCGCGCTGATGGCGGACCAGCGGTTGGACGCGTTCATGTACGCCACCTTCGATCATCAGGTCGGCGTCATGGCCGATGACGTCATGACCAGACCCGTTGTCGAGGATTTCGCGGGCATCGGCAACAACCGCCGTCTGAGCCCGGTTCTAGGCTTTCCTGCGGTGGCCGTACCGGCGGGATTCACCACGGACGGAGTGCCCGTCGGAATCGAATTCATGGCGAGGCCCTTCGCCGAGCCGACGCTGTTGAAGATTGCGTTTTCGTACGAGCAGGGAACGCGTCATCGCACACCGCCGGCGTTGACCAGCAGCGGACCGCGATGACGTCAGCCCGCTATTGACTCGATTGTCTGGTGGCCAGCGCCTTCTTGATCGCCTCCACTGCGATGTTCGCGCGCCACTCGACGACCTTCCTGCCGAACTCGATCGTCTTCTCTTTCGGCACGATGCTGATCCCGTTGATGGTCGTCTTGTTCGCCGCGATGCGCTGCTCCAACCGGACATTCTTCGGATTGCCGGCCATCAATACGGAGGTGAGGCCGTAATCGTCGTGGATGCCGTCGGAGTCGAATTTTTCAGGAATCCCGTTCTCGGTCGTGAACTGCCGGACCGTGGGACCGCCTGGCACGGCCGGCTGGCTCCAATTGTAATACTCCGGAATGTGGTACACGCCGGGGGTGCCGTTCCATTTCGCCGTCAGCTCCTGCGCAACCGCCTTCAGACCGGCCGTGTCGCCGCCGCTGTCGCCGATCAGGATGATGTTCTTGAACCCTTGACTCTTGAGGCTGGTCGTCATGTCGCGGACAACCGCCTGGAACGTGTCGGCGGTGAAGTAGAGGCTGCCCCATTCCAGGTACTTGTTCTCCGGGTTGCCGGCTTCGATCGGCACGATCGGCGCGACGAGGGCATTTCCAAGCTTGCGCGCAATCGCCTCACCAGTCTG
>QHWF01000663.1 GCA_003222455.1 Acidobacteriota bacterium | reverse complement strand
CGTGACGGCGATGTCTTCTTCCTGTTTCACGGTGCCGTCGGTCGTCACGACGACGCCGTCCTTCCAGTGCACGCCGGTGGAGGGCAAGCGCGGCCGGGCGTGAACGGCCACGACTGAAGCGCCCGCCGCCGCGACGGCGTCGGCGAGCTGGTCGGAGAGTGCAGCGATGCTGGAGCGAGAATCAGTCACGTGATCACCTGGGGTTCGAGAGTTGTGTGTGCTCTCGAAGCGTGCACTGCTCAGGGCGAGCGCACCACTAGCCAGGTGGTCAGGGAGGACGGCCCAAAGCAGGTCCTTCGCTACGCGCGCGTTCCGCGCGCTTCGCTCAGGATGACATGCCGGGCGCGCTTGTTTGAAAAAAGGGGATAGAATGTGGTCCCATGATTACCGGACTGGTCCTAATCGACGACCTTCGAAGAGCCGGGCGGTAACCGCGCCAAAGATGAAGCCCCCAACGTGGGCCGCGTAGGCGACGCCACCCGACCCCTGCTGCGGCGCCACCGCGCCCAGATTCACGAGCTGCAGCAGGAACCAGACCCCGATCAGCAGCGCCGCCGGGATGTAGCGCACTCCCACAAAAATAAAAATCACGAGGAGTGAGCGAATCCGGTCGCGCGGGTAGGTGACGAGAAACGCGCCCATGACCGCGGCGATCGCGCCACTCGCGCCGAGGTTGGGGACCGTGGAGGTTGGCCCGGCCGCGACCTGCGCCGCGGTCGCCGCGAGGCCACCCAGGAGATAGAAAACGAGATACCCACGCCGACCCATGAGGTCTTCGATTTCCGGTCCGAAGGCCCACAGGAAGACCATGTTGCCGAGGATGTGCGACCAGCTGCCGTGCATGAACATCGACGTCAGAATCGTCATCAGGTGATGGCCCGCGACGATGTCGGCGGGGTGGAGCGACCACGTGGTGACGAACGCCTCGCCGCCCACAAGCTCGGTCAAGAACACGACGACGTTGACGGCGATGAGGGACGCGGTCATCACCGGGAAGCGGCTCGGACGCCGCGAGGAGTCGCTGAGTGGAATCACTCCCACGTCACCCTCCGATCCTGATCATCGCCTACAGATGGATCACCGAGCGGAGCTTGAACGAGCCGACAACGAACGCGACCCCGGAGACGAGCGCAAACCCTGCGATCAGTCCCATGATCGCGGCGAGCGTGACCGGGGGCGCGAGCAATGCAAACAGCCCCGCGACGACGCTCAGCGCGCCGAACGCGGTGGTCCAACCCCACTGGATGCCCAGGTTCTTTTGCATCAGCCCGGCGTAGATGCCGAGGACGCCGGTCAACGTGAGCCACCAGGACACCATCACGACCGCGAAGGTCAGGGAGAGGCCCGGATAATAGAAGAGCGCGGCGATGCCGAACCCGACACTGACCAGGCCGGCGAGCAACAGCACCCACCAGTGCTTCATCATCGCCTTCAATTCGATCGCCTGTATGATTTCGACCATGCCGGCAAAGAGGGCCCAGAACGCGATCACCAGTGCAAATGCGGCGACGGAATCGAGTGGCCGGGCGAAGATGTAGAGGCCCACCGCGACACCGAGCAAACCGCGCAGCATGAGCGCCCACCACGTGCGGTGGTACACTCCCCTGAGATCACCGAGCACCGACGTTGCCATACATGCCTCCATGAGGGTTGTGGAACGGCCGGCGTCTTCAGCCTTCAAGCTCGCACCGGGGGGGGTGGCCGCCAGAACCTCGCAAATGGCGGTTTCGCTGGCGTATTCGTCGACGCGCCACTCAGCGAGTCTGCCGCGTCTTTCTTCTCCTCCTCTTTCTTCATGAGAGCGAGCGAGCCTGTCATCCTGAGCGTAGCGCGCGGAACGCGCGCGCAGCGAAGGACCTGCTTTTGGTAGGAAGAGCGGGCCTTACCTCTGCGCGCCCGCAAAAACAGGTCCTTCGCGCCTGCGGCGCTCAGGATGACATGCGCACCTCCGCATACTGCCTGCGGATCGCGCTTAGAAGATTGCCGATGGGGAGTCGGAAGACAGGAAGGCGGCCGCGTGTTTCGTGAAAGACTCCGCATACTGGAACAGCGAGCCATGCCCCGCGTCTGGGTACACGAGGAGACTCGCGTTCGGTAGGTTCTCGGCCAGCCAGTACGAGTTGCGCACCGGAATCATCTCGTCCTTGAAGCCCTGTACGACCAGCGTGGGATGACGAATGCCCTTCAAGTCGGCAAAACGCTCGCCCGTGTAGCGCTCCCACTCGCGAAACGCGGCCAGCTGTGCGCTGGCAACGTTCGGCCCGGAGGGTGGCTCGCGGTCGTCCTTGCGCTGCATCAGTCTCGCGATGAACGCCTCGCCGGCGGCCTGGCTCGTCGTCGTCGGCGCGAAGAAGATCTTGCCCAGGACGGTAAGCGCGCGATTCTGCGGATCCTGGATGTGCTTCGCGAGGCTTGGCTTCTCGAGATGCATGATGTCCTCACCGCCGCGCGGAGCCGTGCCCACGAGGATCAAACGACGAAGGATCGAAGGTCGGTCCTGGGCCATTTGTTGGGCGATCACCCCACCGAGCGAGAAACCGAGAACGTCGCAGGTCTGTATTCCAAGTCCGTCAAGAAAGGCCATGGTGTGTTCTGTCATTCCGGCGATCGTCTCCGGGACGTCGCCGGTGGAACGCCCAACGCCGGCGTTGTCGAAGAGGATTACGTCCCTACCGGAGGCAAGCGGATCAGTCACCGCTGGATCCCAGTTGTCGAGCGTCCCGGTGAAGTGCTGCAGGCAGAGCAACGGCAGCCCCGAGCCATTGCCGAACCGCCGGTAGGCGTAGGAATGGCCGTTCACCTGAAGGAACTGCGTGGGAGCGGTCGTATTACTCCCGGTCTTCGTCACTGGCATAGTCTGCTCCGACTGGTCTAGAGGTTGAAGCCACCACTCACCCATTGCGTGACGATCGACTGGAACTCGGGCGCCCGTTCCTCCCAGACGCAGTGACCGGCCTCGAGAACATCCAGGCGTGCATGCGGCAGCCGCTCCCGCAGGAGCGCCGCGTCTCGAGCGAGCCCGTACGGGTCGTTCCGACCGACCACGATTGCCACGGGTACCTCGATCGACGCAAGGCGGGGCGCCAGTGCTGCCAAGTCCTTCGGGTACGCGCGCACGAGTGCCGCCGACC
>QHWF01000161.1 GCA_003222455.1 Acidobacteriota bacterium | reverse complement strand
GATGCTTTCCGCTTCTCCAGAAACGCTTTGAGTCCCTCCTGGCCCTCGAGCGATACGCGACGTGCCGCAATGGCACGCGCGGTCAACGTTGCGACGGCGTCGGCAGGCTGCGCCCATACGCGCGGGATCAGCGCTTTGGCGGCAGCGACGGCTTCGGGACCGGCCGTGAGCAGTTCCATGACACAGCGCGAAACGGCGGCGTCGAGCTCGCCTGCGGGCACCACCACGTGTGCCAGACCAATCTCCCGGGCGCGGGCGGCGGGAAACCGGGCGCCGGTCAGAAACAGCTCCCGCGCCGCGGAACGGCCGATCTTCGCGAGCACGAACGGCGAGATTACCGCCGGCAGAATACCCAGTTTCACTTCAGTGAATCCGAACAGCGCATCATCCGCTGCGATCACGATGTCACAGATCGCGGCGAGGCCGGCGCCTCCGCCCAGTGCGGCGCCCTGAATGCGGCCGACGAGCGCAAGCGGCAGCTGATCGAGTGCGCCGAACATGTGGGACATCGCGGACGCATCGCGGACGTTCTCGTCCTCCGTGTACTGCACGGTCTTCGACATCCAGGTGACGTCGGCGCCGGCGCAGAATGTCGTGCCCGCACCGGCGAGCACGACGATGCGAACCTCGTGACGCTCGGCAGCGGCGCGCGTTCGAGCAGCCCACTCGGTGAGCTCGCGGATGACATGTTCGTTGAACGCATTGCGGACGTCAGGCCGGTTCAACGTCAGGTATTCGACCGGGCCGTCACGGTTCGTCGAGAGGAATTCGTAGGACATGAAGATCACTGGCGAACGTCACGTTTGAACGCTGAGGCCGCAAAGGCCGCAAAGGGAAGACGGTATTTCATGGCCGACGGTTTCTGCGTTGACCGTTCGGGATCGCTTCACGATGAGCCTCACATGCGAAACACCCCGAACCGTGCCTCGGGTATCGGCGCGTTGTACGCCATCGACAACCCGAGCGCGAGCGCGCCGCGGGTATCGGCCGGATCGAGAATCCCATCGTCCCACAGCCGCGCCGTGGAGTAATAGGGCGAGCCCTCGCGCTCGTATTTTTCCAGGATCGGCTGTCGGATGGCGTGTTCCTCTTCGGCGGAGAGCGGCTTGCCTTCGCGCGCCAGCTGATCGCGCTTGACGGTGATGAGCACCGATGCGGCCTGTTGCGCGCCCATCACGGAAATCCGCGCGTTCGGCCACATCCACAGCAGGCGTGGCTCGTACGCGCGCCCGCACATCCCGTAGTTTCCCGCTCCGAACGATCCGCCGATAATCACCGTGAACTTGGGCACGACCGAGTTCGCGACCGCGTGCACCATTTTCGCGCCGTCCTTCGCGATGCCGGCGCGCTCGTACTTGCTGCCGACGATGAACCCGCTGATGTTCTGCAGGAAGACCAGCGGAATGCCGCGCAGGTTGCAGAGCTCGATGAAGTGCGTGGCCTTCAGCGCCGACTCCGAGAACAGCACGCCGTTGTTCGCAATGATGCCGACCAGGAACCCTTTCATGCGGGCGAATCCGGTCACCAGCGTCGTCCCGTAGCGTTCCTTGAACTCGTCGAACCGCGAGCCGTCCACCAGCCTGGCAAGAACCTCGTGCACGTCGTACGGATGACGAGGGTCCGTGTGCACGATGCCGTAGATTTCGGCCGGGTCATACCGCGGCTCCTCCGGCGCGACCATGTCCCCGGGCAGGTGCTTCACGGTGTGCAGCGACGCGATCGCGATGCGGCACAGCTCGATCGCATGCTCGTCGTCGTCGGCAAAGTAGTCGGCCACGCCTGACAGGCGCGTGTGCACGTCGGCGCCGCCGAGATCTTCTGCCGACACGTCCTCGCCGGTGGCGGCTTTGACCAGCGGCGGACCACCGAGAAAAATCGTTCCCGTGCCTTTCACGATAATCGCGACGTCGGACATCGCGGGAACGTAGGCGCCGCCGGCGGTACACGAGCCCATCACCGAGGCGATCTGAGCGATGCGTTCCGCCGACATGCGCGCCTGGTTGAAGAAGATGCGTCCGAAATGGTCGCGGTCCGGAAAGACGTCCGCCTGCAGCGGCAGGAACGCGCCGCCGGAGTCCACGAGGTACACGCACGGCAGCCGATTCTGCAGCGCGATCTCCTGCGCGCGGACGTGCTTCTTCACCGTGATCGGCAGATACGAGCCGCCTTTCACCGTGGCATCGTTGGCCACGATCATCACCTCGCGCCCCGCGACGCGGCCGACGCCGGTCACCAGGCCGGCAGCCGGCGCGTCACCGCCGTACATCCCGTGAGCAGCAAGGGGCGATAACTCCAGAAAGGGCGATCCGGGATCGAGCAATCGCTCGATCCGTTCGCGAACCGGCAATTTGCCCTGGTCGCGATGGCGCTGAAGATATTTCGCGCCGCCGCCCTCGTATGCGCGCGCGAGGCGTTCACGGAGGTCGGCAACCAGCTGCTCCATCCGTTCGCGATTCGCTCTGAAAGTAGGGTCGGCGGGATTGATGTGCGACTCGAGCGCGAGCATATCAGTCGTCAGTCGTCAGTCCTCAGTCTAAGTCGTCAGTCCTCAGTCTGAGTCGTCAGTCCTCAGTCTGAGTCGTCAGTCGTAACGGTCGACTGAGACTGACCGACTGATGACCGACGACTGTCTTTCCGGCCGACGAAAATAACGCGCGCGGTGCCGGTCGTTGCTCGAGCTCGGCTGCGATGCATGAAAAGACGACGTAGTTACAAAATGTGTATTGACTTATGACGCTTTTTCTTTACACTTCACGATCATGAGTCTGAAACGCAAGAAGCGCGTCCTCGCCATCGATGATGAACCGGCGATGACAGAGTGGCTCAAGATCCTGCTTGAACATGCCGGATACGACGTGCGGACCGCGCTGATCGGAACGCGCGGTGAAGAGCTGTTCAAGACCTGGCGACCCGATTCCGTCATCACCGACATGATGCTCCCCGACGTCGACGGGATCGAGCTCGTGCGGAAGTTCAAACAGATCGACCCCGAAGCTGAGGTGATCGTGATCACCGGGCAGGGGAACATCCCGCGATCCGTCGAAGCGGTAAAGGCCGGCGCGTTCGACTTTCTCGAGAAGCCGGTCGACGCCGAGCGTCTGCTCGACAAGCTCGAGAAGGCCATCAAGCAGAGGACGCTGATCGACGAAAACGAACAGCTCAAAGCGAAGCTGCAGGACCGGTACAAGTTCCAGAACGTGATCGGCAAGAGCAAGAAGATGCAGGAGCTCTTCGAGCTCATCGAAAGCGTGGCGGCGAGCGAGGCGAATATTCTCATCCAGGGCGAGAACGGGACCGGCAAGGAGCTGATCGCCAACGCGATCCATTACAACAGCAAGCGATCGAAGGGCCCGTTCATCAAGATCAACTGCGCGGCGATTCCCAAGGATCTGATCGAGTCGGAGCTGTTCGGCTACAAGAAAGGCGCGTTCACCGGCGCCTCGCTGGACAAGGAGGGCCTCTTCGAGATGGCCGAAGGCGGCTCGCTGCTGCTCGACGAGATCGGCGAGATGCCGACGTATCTGCAGACGAAGCTGCTGCGGGTGCTGCAGGAGCGCGAATACCGGCCGATCGGCAGCGATCGAATCGTCCACGTCGATTTCAGGCTCATCTGTGCGACGAATATCGATCTCGATACCGCGCTGCGGGACGGGCGGCTGCGCGAAGACCTCTATTTCCGGATCAACACGATCACCTTGCGGGTGCCGCCGCTCCGCGAACGGACCGAGGACATCCCGCTGTTGTGCGATTACTTTCTCGACAAGTTCAGGCAGCGGTATCAGAAAAACGTCAAGACCCTCGCGCCGTCGGTGTACCACCTGTTGATTCGGAACCGCTGGCCGGGCAATGTCCGTGAGCTCGAGAATGCCATCGAGCGAGCCGTCCTGGTCGCCAAGGGCAGCGAAATCGCGGTGGCCGATCTGCCGGAATCGATCCGCGAGGAGTCGACCAGTTCCACCGATTTCGTGATTCCGCCGCATCGCACGCTCGCCGAGATCGAGAAGATGGCGATTCTCCAGACGCTGCAGCGGACGAACTGGAACAAACAGGAGGCGGCGCAAATCCTCGGTCTCTATCGCCCGACGCTGTACAGCAAGATGAAAAAGCACGACATCCGCGACGCAGGCAAGGCCGCCCGCACACCGCCGAGCTCGAGCTCCGGTGCTGCGAACCAGGTGGCAACTTAGTGCTGCCTTTCATAAATACGGTGACGCACCGAGGGCGGCGAGGCGCCCGCGTCGCAAGGCGCGAGGAGGGAGAATACCGGGAGTATTTGACCGACGAGCAACGCCGCGAGGCGGGATGCATCGCCGGCCGAATGCCACCGTATTTATGAAAGTCAGCACTTAGGAGCGCATCTGAGAAAACTCCACCACGGAGGACACAGAGGACAGGAGGCAACATCCAGTTGCCTTTCAGGATGGGATCTCCGCGTCCTCCGCGTCCTCTGTGGTAGCTCGCTCTAGGTTCCAGCAGGGATGCCACAACCGCCGCTCGTCGATCGCGTGGGCGCCGCTGCCCTCGGCTTCTTCGAGTTCACCGGATCGCTTGCGACGTTCGGCTTCCGCGCTCTCGTCGACGCGTTCCGCCCACCTTTCGAATTCGGCGAAATCGCCCGCCACATCTATCAGTTCGGCCTCCGCTCGATGCCGTTGATCCTGATCTCGGGCTTCGCGATCGGTGTCGTCCTCTCGATGCACACGCGCGCGACGCTCGCCCGGTTCGGCGCCGAGGCGTTGATCCCGGCCGGCCTTGCGCTCGCCCTGATTCGCGAAACGGGACCGCTGACGGCCGGCCTGCTGGTGTCGGGCCGCGTCGGTGCGGGCATCGGCGCCGAGATCGGCGCGATGCGCGTGACCGAACAGATCGACGCGCTCGAAGCGAACGCGGTCGACGCGTTCAAGTACCTCGCCGTCACGCGCGTCATCGCCTGCGTGATCGCGATGCCGCTGCTCACCGCGATGATCGATTTTGCCGGCATCCTGGGCGGGTACGTCGCCGAGGCGGTGGTGTCGGGCATGCCCTGGCAGCTGTATTTCGAGCGGTCGTTCACCTACCTGGAGTACTCGGATTTCATCCCGGCGACGCTCAAAACCATGGTGTTCGGGTATCTCATCGGCGTTGTCGCGAGCTACCTCGGGTTTACCACCAGCCGCGGGACCGAGGGCGTCGGCGAAGCTTCGACACGCAGCGTCGTCATGGCGTCGATTCTCATTATTCTGAGCGATGTGATCCTGGTGAAGATCATCTTCTTTTTCTATCCGCAGGGGCCGGCGTGACCGGCAGCCGCGACCCGATCGTACGTCTCGATCACGTCAGCAAGAGCTTCGGCACGCATCGAGTGCTGGACGACGTGACGTTGGACATTCCGAAGGGCACCGCGTTCGTCCTGCTCGGCCGAAGCGGCACCGGCAAGAGCGTGGCGCTGCGGCACATCATCGGGCTCATGCGTCCCGACGCGGGGCGTATCCTGATCGAAGGCCGCGACATCGGCCCGCTCGACGCGCGGGGGCTGACGGAGGTCCGAAAACACATCGGCTTTCTGTTTCAGAACGCGGCGCTGTTCGATTCCATGACCGTCGGCGAAAATGCCGCGTTTCCGCTGCGCCGGCACACGCGCCTGTCGGACCACGAGATTCGCGATCGCGCCCAGCAGAAGCTGGCCGACGTCGGTCTGGAGCGCGAGTTCGACAAGATGCCCGCCGACTTGTCGGGCGGCATGAAGAAGCGCGCGGCGCTGGCACGTGCCATGGCGTTGGATCCCGGCATTCTTCTCGTCGATGAGCCGAGCGCCGGCCTCGATCCCATCACGTCCCGTGAGATCGACGAATTGCTGGTGGAGAGAAAACGTGCAGGGACGACGCTGGTGGTGGTGACCCATAACATTCCCAGTGCCCGCGCAATCGGCGACGAACTGGCGCTGCTGCACGATGGCCGCCTCGTGGCGCGGGGAACCGCGAGCGAGCTGGATCGCGACCGCGAGCCGCTGGTGCAGGCGTTCATGCGCTCGCAGGGAGGCGGGTAATTGCCGGGCGCCGCGCGCGCGACCGGCGTTGGTATTTTCGTGATCGCCGGCCTGCTGCTCTTCGCGATCGGATTGTTCATGATCGGCGACCGCCGGATGGCGTTCGCGACGAAGTTCACGCTGTACACGCAGTTCGCCCGTATTACCGGCTTGCAACCCGGCGCGATCGTTCGCGTGGCCGGTGCCAAGGCCGGTTCCGTGATCCAGATCCTGCCGCCAGGCCGGCCGAGCCAGAAATTCCAGGTCCAGCTCGAAATCATCGAGGATCTCCATCAGCTGGTGCGTACCGATTCTGTCGCGACGATCGAAACGGAAGGACTTGTGGGCGGAACTTTTCTCGCCATCGCTGCCGGCAGCGATTACGCGGCCGTGGCGCCGCCAGGCTCGACGATCCGCGGCAAGGAGCCATTCGCCCTGGCCGATTTGATGCAGCAGATGAGCGAAACCATCAGGCGAGTGAATGCGGCGATTGAAAGCATTCAGCACGAGCTCGAGACCGGTCTCGCTGCGATTACGCAAACCGTGAACAACGCGAACAGCCTGATTGCCACGGTCCAGGGCGACATCAAGATTATGACGTCGGCCGGCGCGCGGATCAGCGTCAACGCCGCCGAGATTTCCGAAGCGCTCCGGAAGGGCGAAGGCACGCTCGGCAAGTTCCTGACCGACGACACGCTGTATCGGCGCGCCATCAGCGTGGCCGCGCAGGCAGACGAAATCACTTCCAATGCGCGCGAAGTGATGGAGCAGGCCAAAAAGGTGCTCAGCGATTTCCAGTCGAAGAATGGTCCGGTCGCGGGACTGACGGCCAACCTCCGGCAGACGATGGACGATGCGCGGTCGGCGATGACGAGCTTTGCCGACAACATGGAGGCACTGAAACACAACTTCCTGTTCCGCGGCTTCTTCAACGAGCGCGGCTACTTCAATCTGGCCGGCGTCTCGCCGACGCAATATCGAGCAGGTCTGCTGACCCGCGGCAACCGGCGGATCGTGGCCCGCGTCTGGCTGACGTCGGCCGTGCTGTTCGAACCGGATCCAGCACACCAGGGCGACGAACGCCTGGCGGACGGCGGAAAAACGCGTCTCGACTCCGCGATTGCTCCCTTTCTCGACCGGCTCGTCAGCGGGATCCTGGTTGTCGAAGGGTACGCCCAGCAGGGCACGCGCGATGAACAGTACGTAAAGTCGCGGGCACGCGCATCGATGATCCGGGAGTACCTCATCGGCAAGTTTCAGCTCGATCCGACCACCACCGGTATCATGGCGATGGGATCGGAGGCCGCAGGGAGCCCCGAGGACCGGCCGTGGGATGGCGCCGCATTGGCAGCGTTCCTGGATCGACAGGTTCCCGGCAAAAGGTAAAATTAGCGCTAGCGTTTCGATTCCTGACGTGGCGCTTTGACCATCTCGTCAAAAGCGCCTGCTGGGCGAACTGGTCACGCGCGTCACGCGTGGCACATTCCTTGAAACGCTCACCTCTCGATTTCTAGCGGTCGACGCAGGTGTTTGGCTGAAGACAGCAGGTGTTTGGCTGAAGACAGCATGAAGGAGGCGTCGTGGAGGACAAAGCAGTGATCGCAACCGTTGTGGGCGCTGTCATCGGCGGCGCCGCGGGCTATTTGTTTTTCACGGAGCGCGGCCGGCAGTTCCGGCGGCAGCTCGAGCCGGCCCTGGATGACCTTGCGCGGGAGCTCAGCAGCTTCCGCGGTACGGTCCAGCGAGCAGCCGGCGTCGCCAGTGAGGGCTGGAAGTTACTCAACGACGCGCTGGGCGAAGGCGGGACGCAGCCGTCGCAGTTTCCCGGCACCCATCAATCATCACCGTTCTGAGGGCAGATATGAGTCCGGAGCTCGGAACAACCAACCTGCTGCTCGGCATCATGGCAGGAGCGAGCGTGCTCGAAGCGCTTGTCATCATCGGCATGGGCGTCGCGGCGTTCATCGCGTACCGTCGTGTGATGGAGCTGATCAACGGTCTCGAGATCAGACAGATCACTCCATTGACGGCTCGCGTCAACACCATTCTCGACGACGTGAAGGTGGTCACGACGAAAGTGAAAGAGGAAACCGAAAGGGTCGACGTGGCGATCCATCGGACCATCGGTCGGGTGGACGACACCGCCGATCGGGTGCGCTCCAACGTGCGCGCAAAAACGAGCAAGGTCGTCGGCATCGTGCGCGGTCTGCGTATCGCGCTCGAAACGATGATGCAATCACGAGCGGCGTAGGAACGAGCAGAACGCGTGGTGAACCGGAACCCGGAGTCCGAGAATCGGAGGATCGATATGGCAGACGGATACGATCGTTTTGACAACGAGAGCGGTGGTGGTGGGAGCTTCGTGATGGGCCTTCTGACCGGAACGGTTCTGGGCGCCGGTCTCGGGATGCTGTTCGCGCCCAAGTCCGGCAGCGAGCTGCGCAGCCAGATCTCGGAACAGGCCGGGAACATCGCCAACACGGCGTCCGAGCAATATCGCCGCGCGACCGAGACGGCTAGCGGGTGGGCCGAGAAAGGCCGCGAGGTCGGCCGCGACGTGTACGACAAGGCGCGTGACGCCGTCGCGCGCGGGACGGATGAAGCGCAGCGCTATGTCCGCGACGCGACGGGCGCGACGAAGACCACCCCACCCGCCGGCAGTACCAGCTCGACGTTCGGCACCGGGTCCGCGTACGGCACCGAGAGCATTCGCGGCTCGTCCAGCGAGCATCCGCGCGGAGGACCGACTGGCGGTTCGCGCCGAAGCTGACCCGTCCCGCCGCATCATGACGAGCGCCACCGCACGGACGACGGCGAACGTGGTACTCGCATCGGCAGCGATTGCGGCGGCGTACGTGATTGTCACCACGCCGCCGCTTCGTCTGCTCGCGGGGTGCGCCACCCGACGCTGGCTCGGCACGAGTCTGCCCGATTACCTCGTCAAGGAAATACGACGCGCCTGGATGGAGTCCGCGCCGGCGGCCTGACATAATTGGCGCTGTGGCTGGTGCCGCTTTGCCACATAGGGGCGCTGCCCCTCTGCCCGCTGCGCTCCATGCGATCACGAAGAGGCGGGTGCCGCTTCTTCTGCGGCGGGTGCAGGACCTCCTGGTCCTCACGGGTCACTCGTTCTGGCGCGGTTTTCAAGGCTTCTACCACAGCGACAACCTCACATATGCGGCGTCGATCGCCTATTACGGACTGCTGTCGCTGTTTCCGTTCGCGCTCCTCTCATTCGCGCTGCTGAGCCGCGTTACCGCTGACGTCGACGATCGCACCGCCGTGCTCGACTTCGTGCTTCGCTACTTTCCGAAGCGGTTCGATTTCATCACCGCGCAGCTCGATTCGCTCCAGGGCCGGAGCCTCGGCTTCGGTGTGGTCGGTTCGATCGGGATCGTCTGGGGATCGCTCGGCGTGTTCGGCGCGATCAGCACCGCGGTGAACTACGCGTGGGGCGTCGAGAAGACGCGGAGCTTCTGGAAGCACAAGCTCTTTTCGTTTCTGATGCTGTTGGTTGCCGGGCTCATTCTCCTCGTGGCGCTGCTGCTGGTGAGCGCATCGCACGTCGTCGGCGCGACGTGGTTCGCCGGCGTGCTCGCTCGATTCCCGGGTCTCGCCATTCTTCGCAGCTTCACCGTCCGGTATGCCACCACCTTGCTGTTCACCGTCGTCGTCGGGTTCATTTACTATTTCGTGCCGAATGCGAAGGTGCGGTTTCGGGACGTCTGGATTGGGGCCGTCGTGACGGGCCTGCTGTGGAAAGGGGCGCTCGAGGGGTTCTCATGGTACATGGGCGACCTGTCACGGTTCTCGCGGGTCAACGGATCGATCGCGGCCGTCATCGCGTTCATGATCTGGGTGTACGTCCAGGCCGTCATCCTCCTGTATGGCGTCGAGTTCACCGCGGCGTACGCTCGGTTGCTTCGCGGCAGGTCGGAAGATATGCCGGCTGCGCCGGCGCCGCGAACCTAGGGAGGCCGGAGAGGCCGGGGAGGTCAGGGAGGCCGCGTAGGTCCGGGAGGTCTGGTGGGTCGGGGAGGTCAATTCCAGAATGAGTTGGTCCGTGACGGTGTTGTTGCTCGCGATCCAGTTGGTCTCAGTGTCCGACGAGATCGCGATTGGCAGGCATGCACATGCCGAAGTGCGCCGGCAAACGCCGCAGCTCGCCGACGTTGCCGTGAACCACTACGTCGCGCGGATAGGACATCAACTGGCGATCCACGCCCCAGGGCCGCGATATCCATATAGTTTCTCGGTGGCGAACTATCGCGAGATCAACGCATTCGCGTTGCCCGGCGGACCGGTCTGGGTGAATCGAGGCGCACTCGCATCGGCGCGTAACGAGTCGCAGTTTGCGGCCGTCCTGGCTCATGAGATCGCGCACGTGGCCCTCCGCCACTCCGCGCGGCAGTTATCGAACATGATGATCGCGAACCTCGGGCTGAATTTTCTGGGCGCCCTGCTGGGGAACAGCGGCGGGGCAAATGCGGCCGGCGTCGCCGCGCGGTTTGTTGCGAGCGGCGCGTTTCTGCAGTTCAGCCGCGACGACGAGCGCGAGGCAGATCGCGTCGGCGCCGGGATACTGGGACGCGCCGGCTGGGATCCGCATGGGACGATTGAGGTGATGCAGATCATCCGTGAGCAGGAACGGCGCGATCCGACCTCGGTCGACGTGTTCTTCTCGAATCATCCCGCGCCGCAGGAACGGATCGCGCGACTGAGTCAGACACTGCCGCGCATCCGGAAGGGCAGGCGCAACAGCATCGAATTTCAATCGATCCGTGCGCGACTCGGGACCTTGCCCCCAGCCAGCTCAATGGTTGCGAAAACCCGTTGAGCACCTTGGGGCGTCAGTTCGAAAGCACCCTGCAGCGTCAGTTCGAAGCACCGTGCGGCGTCGGTTCAAGAGCACGCTGCAGCGTCAGTGAACGAGCACGTTGCAGCGACAGCACGAAGCCCCGTGCAGCGATAGCGCAAAGCACTCTACAGTGTCAGGTCCCGGCGCCTATGCATGGACCTTTGACAGTGCTTTGATGATCGCCGCGCTGAACATCGGCACGTCGTCCGGCTTACGGGAGGTGATCAGATTCCCGTCTTCGACGACTGGTTGGTCGACGTACAGGCCGCCTGCGTTCTTGACGTCGACGGCGATAGAGGGCCAGCAGGTGAGTGTGCGGCCGCGCAACACGTCGGCGGAGATCAGGACCTGCGGCCCGTGACAGATGGCCGCGACCGGTTTCTGTGCGTTCATCGCGTCGCGCACGAGATCGACCATCGCGTGACGCATGCGCATTTTGTCTGGCGCGTGGCCGCCAGGCACCACGAGCGCGTCGAAGTCCTGCATGCGCGCCGATCCGGCCGCAAGATCCGACGTGACCGCTGCCTGGCCGCGCTTGCCCCGGTACTCCGTCCGCGCCGACGGTCCGACGATCGCCACGTTCGCTCCTGCAGAGCGGAGCGCATCGAGCGGTCCAGTCAGTTCGTGATCTTCAAATCCATCCTCGACGAGGATGGCTATCCGCTTGCCGGACAGCAGGGCGGGCTCGACCATCAGGGCCTCCGAGCGAGGGATTGTACCTCATGGTTGATAGAATGGCCGGATGGGCAATCGGCTGGCACAAGAACGTAGCCCGTATCTGCTGCAGCACGCGGACAACCCGGTCGAGTGGTTTCCGTGGGGAGACGACGCCTTCCGGAAAGCACGCGCGGAAGACAGACCGATCTTCCTTTCCATTGGCTATTCGACCTGTCACTGGTGTCACGTGATGGCGCACGAGTCGTTCGAGAGTGCGGACGTGGCCGCGGTGCTCAACGAGCACTTCGTCTCGATCAAAGTCGATCGCGAGGAGCGGCCGGACGTCGATCGCGTGTACATGACGTTCGTCCAGGTCACCACGCAATCCGGCGGCTGGCCAATGAGTGTGTGGCTCACACCGGACTTGAAACCGTTCTACGGCGGCACGTAGATTGCGCGCGTCTGGCGGACAGAGCGCGGCAAGGTTGCGACGTCTGCGGATGCCGTCACGAGACAGTTGCAGGCGCTGGAACAGACGGCGCCCACATGGACCACTCCGGAAGCCAGCGCGCTCACGCGCACCGTGCAGCAGTTTCAGGCCGCGTTCGACCGGCGCTTTGGCGGCTTCGGCGACGCACCGAAGTTTCCTCGACCGTCGGAACTGTTGTTCCTGCTGCGGGAATACGCGAGAAACCGGGCGGGATCGGCGGGACGAGCAGGACGGGCAGGACGGGCGGAAGCGATTTCCGATCCTGCCCATCCTGCCCATCCTGCCGCTCCCGCCCATCCTGCCGATCCTGCCGGTTCCGCCAGTCCTGGCCACACCGATCTGCGCGACATGGTCCTGCGGACGCTTCGCGCGATGGCCCTTGGCGGCATGCGCGATCATGTTGGCGGCGGCTTTCATCGCTATTCCGTCGACGCCGCCTGGCGTGTGCCGCATTTCGAAAAGATGCTCTACGACCAGGCGCAGCTCGTCCTCGCGTTTGTCGAAGGCGCGCAGGTGGCCGGCGATCCCTTCTACCTCGAGATTGCTGAAGACACGCTGCAGTACGTGCTGCGCGAGATGACGGACCCCGGCGGCGGCTTTTACTCGGCCGAAGACGCCGACAGCGTACCGCCGGAAGATGCCGGTTCTCCGGCCGCGCACAAGAAGGAGGGTGCGTTCTACCTGTGGCGGGCCGGCGAACTGGATGCGCTGCTCGAGGCGGATGCGGCCGTGGTGAAGCTGCGATTCGGCGTCGAGCCGGACGGCAACGCGCCTCAGGATCCGCAGCAGGAGTTCACCGGGAAGAACCTGCTGTATGTCGCGCGACCGGTGGACGACATCGCGGGTCAGACGGCGAAAACCGCGGCGGAAGTGACAGACGTCCTGAATCGTGCACGCGTGCGGATGTTCGAGCATCGGCTGGTGCGCCCGCGGCCGCATCGCGACGACAAGATTCTCACCGCATGGAACGGGTTGATGATTGCGGCGTTCGCCCGCATGGCGCGGGTGCGGCGCGGTGCAGGTGCCGGCGGGCCGGCGGCCGCGGCGCCTTGTCTGCAGGCCGCCCAGCGGGCCGCCGCGTTTCTTCGCGAGCGGATGTGGAACGCCGGCTCGCGAACGCTGCTCCGCCGGTTCCGGGATGGACATGCGGAAATCGAAGCGTATGCGGAAGACTACGCGTACTTGATCTTCGGTCTGCTCGAACTGTTTCAGGCCGACGTCGATCCGATCTGGCTGGAATGGGCCATCGCGCTGCAGGAGCGACAGGACGAATTGTTCTGGGACGAGGCGGCCGGCGGCTGGTTCAGCACGACCGGCCGCGATCCGAGCGTCCTGCTTCGAATGAAAGAGGACTATGACGGCGCCGAGCCGACGGCCAGCTCCGTATCGGTGTTGAACCTGATGGTGCTGTCGCACCTCGTCGAGGATGCGCGGTGGCCCGACCGCATCGAGCGAACACTGCGCCTGTTCGGCGCCCGGCTGGAGCAGGCCGGCCGCGCGGTGCCGATGATGGCCGCCGCCTTGTCGACGTTTCTCGCGGGTTTGCAGCAGATTGTAATTGTCGAAGGTGAGGACGGGGCTGGCGAGCTGGAACGGGCGGTCGCGCTCCAGTACCTGCCGTTTGCCATTACGCTACGCGTGCCGGCAGAGCGTCAGCGCGTGCTCGCGGAGAGTCTTCCGTTCATCGCCGCGATGCGGCCGGTGGCCGGCGCGGCCGCGGCGTATGTATGCCGCAACTTTTCGTGCCGGCAGCCGGTGACTGAAGCCGATACGCTGAGACAGGAACTGACGGCGGTTTCGTGAGCGAAATAAATGTTCCCGTCGACGTCTGGCTGCGGGGAACCGATTTTGCGACGACGGAGCGCATTGAGGGCATCACACGTCCACCATTATCGTGGACGGACGCGGACGTCCGCCTCATGCTCGAAGGAATGCTCCGCGCCATGGATCGGCGACAGCATCCGGGCGAGCCCGACCGCGACATCGCGCTGCGTGGACTGAGCTGGATCGTGAATCCCTATGAAGAGGGCGGCGTCGTGGTCGCGATCGAAATCACGTCTGGCGCGGCAATCGCCGGTCCATTCGAAATCGAGAAGACTACGCTGGAAGCGATGATCACCCGCGTCGTCGCACGACCGTTCGAGCCGCCCTCGTCAACCGTCTCCTGAGGAACCTCTCTCGTTCGGGTGTGCGTCATCGCGTGACGCTCCTCAGGGCAACGGTTTTCTGCTGCGCGGAACACGGACCCGTGATGAGCGTCATTCGCGATGAACGATTACCAGACGCGCCCGCAGTTCGAGCGGTCCTCGAGGCAGCGTTCTCCCGGGCCGTCGAGGCTGACCTCGTCGACAAGCTGCGAGTGGCCTGTCGCGAACGGATTTCCCCGATCATGCGTTGCCGAAGCGGGCGCGAAGCGGTTTAGTCCAATCCGGGCTATCGTCGCTCTTTGTGCTTCGAACCATGACCTCCAGCTGATTCAAGTACGTCGCCAGAATCAGGTACCAAGGGGGGTGACGCTCTGAGAGAAGGCAAAGAGTCAGGCGGGGCAGGAGAAAGGCAGTGCGCATCAGGCGAGGCCGTCTTTTCCCCAGCATCTGCCAGGCGAGCTCTCGACCAAATCTTGTCATGTGCGATCTGTCGCCGGGCCCCGGAACGTTCTTGTCCTCGTACGGAATGTCGGCGAACTCGGGATAGCCACGGCGGATTGCCTCGTCGTGGAAGGTATGATCAAGGAAGAACCCGGACGGCAGAGCGGTCAAGAATTCGAAAACGTCCCGATCGACAAATGGAGCATACATCGTCTGGACATGCGAAAAGATGGCGTATGGCGCCAGCGCTACCTCGCGCCGGGTACGATTCCAGAAGAAGAAGGATGCCGTGGGGTTTGGCGCGTCGAGATGTCGCGCGACCTCGCGCGCAAGCCGCTCGATAGCAATGTCCTTTCCCGCGGCGCGGAACAGGCGCGGTTCGAGCAACTTGTATAGAGTGTCTTCACTGTTGGCCACTCTCGAGCCGATGAGGCCGTTCGCGATCTCGTTGCCACGACCCTCGCCGAATAGCCGGACGAGTTCCGGCGTCAGGAACAACCCTGCTGAGAGGACGTCGCCGGCAATGCCGTCGTACAGCGTGTCGACGCGGTTGCGGAGATAATCGGAGACAGTCAGGTACCAGGCGTGCTCGTCGGAGCAAAAATGGGTACGCCGATTCTTCTCTTCCTCGAGATGCAACC